>NZ_JAHUTS010000010.1:0-167023 GCF_019209835.1 Enterovibrio paralichthyis
GCGAGGGTAAGGGCTGTGGTCAATTGCAAAATAAAAGGCTCTAAGTATGGGGACTTAGAGCCTTTATAAGCCATCTGTTGGATCGTTCAACCGATCATTTATCTCTTAACTGATCGGCATTAGCCGATTGGCTCCTTTTTTGTTTTCTGCTGGTGGACAGACAGCTTATCGTTTCAGCTGTGACGGCAGCAACTCGCTGCGGTGCGTTTTCATCAGTACCGCCATCGGTACCAGATAAATCCAGCTCACTTTCACTGTGAGCATCACCAGTGACAAGGTTGTCAGTCTCACCAGAAATTTATTGATTGCGCGAAACACACCCAAGCCCTTTCCGGTTAATTATTGAACATTTTCGAGGTTGCACAGTTTACATTTTAACCAGTAATTCTCAAGGCGTTTGCCATAAAAAAACCGGAGAAGATGTCTCCGGTTTTAAAGATTTACAGCATACGCTTACTGGCGCAGTGCACGCTCACCACGGGCAATACCCACCACACCGCTGCGCGCCACTTCAATGATGTCAGTAACATCTTTCATCGCTGCGATAAAGGCATTGATCTTTTCGCTGGTGCCGGTCAGTTGAACGGTATAAAGCGAGTTAGTCACATCCACGATCTGGCCACGGAAAATGTCGGCGGTACGTTTCACTTCCGCACGGGCAAAACCACTCGCCTTCACTTTGATCATCGCCAGTTCACGTTCAATGTACTCAGATTCGGTAACATTGCTGACTTTCAGCACATCAATAAGCTTGTGAAGCTGCTTCTCGATTTGCTCGCGCTCTGAGTCTTTCACTACCGTCGTGGTGATGTTCAGACGGGACAGAGTATCGTCATCAGTCGGTGATACCGTCAGTGATTCAATGTTATAGCCGCGCTGTGAAAACAGGCCAACAACACGGGACAATGCGCCCGGTTCGTTTTCCATCAAAATCGAAACAATACTGCGCATTATGTTCTCTCCGTCTTGCTCAACCACATTTCATTCATCGCACCGCCGCGTACCTGCATTGGGTACACGTGCTCGGTTTCATCCACGCTGATATCGATAAAGACCAGCTTGTCTTTCATCGCCAGGCCACGTGCCAGCTCGCTTTCGAGCTTGGCCGGATCGCTGATGCGGATACCGACGTGACCGTATGCTTCAGCAATGGCGGCAAAATCAGGCACAGAGTCCATGTAAGAGTGGGAATGGCGGCCTTGATAAATCATGTCCTGCCACTGCTTCACCATACCGAGGAAGCGGTTATTGAGGTTGATAATTTTGACGGGAATGTCGTACTGCAGCGCTGTCGACAGCTCCTGAATATTCATCTGGATACTGCCGTCACCGGTAACACAAATCACTTCTGCGTCCGGTCTGGCGAATTTCACACCCATCGCCGCTGGCAGACCAAAGCCCATGGTGCCAAGACCACCGGAATTGATCCAGCGACGCGGCTTGTCAAACGGGTAGTAGAGCGCAGCAAACATCTGGTGTTGGCCTACGTCTGATGCCACATAGGCATCGCCATTGGTCAGCTTGTAGACCGCTTCAATCGCCTGTTGTGGCTTGATGCGCTCGTTGTTGGTTTCATAGCTCAGGCATTTGCGCTCACGCCAAACGTTGATGTTGTTCCACCACGCTTCCAGCGCTGCCTCATCATTCGACCCACCCTGCTCGACCAGCATTTTCAGCATGGTGTTCAGCACCACGTCTGCCGAACCTACAATAGGAATGTCCGCAGAGACAGTTTTTGAAATGCTCGATGGGTCGATGTCGATATGCATCACTTTGGCATTCGGGCAGTATTTCTCGAGGTTATTGGTTGTACGGTCATCAAAGCGCACACCAATACCAAATATCAGATCCGCATTGTGCATCGCCATATTGGCTTCGTACGTGCCGTGCATGCCCAGCATACCCAGCGACTTCTCACCAGTGCCCGGATAGGCGCCAAGTCCCATCAGGGTGCTGATCACAGGGATATTCAGGGTGTCGGCCAGTGTTTTGATTTGCTCGCCACACTCGGAAATGATTGCACCGCCACCGACATACAGTACCGGCTTTTTCGCTTCAAGCAGGGCTTTCAGACCGCGTTTGATTTGCCCTTTGTGCCCGCTGGTAGTCGGGTTATAGGAGCGCATGCTCATGCTTTCCGGATACTCATAAGGATATTTATTGGCCGGGTTGAGCATGTCTTTTGGCAGGTCAACGACCACTGGGCCTGGACGGCCGGTCGATGCCAGATAAAAGGCTTTTTTGATGACTTTAGGAATGTCTTCGGTGTTTTTTACCAGAAAGCTGTGTTTTACCACAGGGCGGGAGATACCCACCATGTCACACTCCTGGAAGGCATCATTACCAATCAGGTTACTCATAACCTGACCGGACAGCACCACCATAGGCACTGAATCGTAATAAGCGGTAGCGATACCTGTGATTGCGTTGGTTGCACCCGGTCCTGAAGTAACCAGAACCACACCTACCTCGCCGGTAGCACGGGCATAACCATCTGCCATATGAACGGCGGCTTGCTCGTGGCGCACGAGCACGTGCTCGATGTCGCTTTTTTCATGTAGTGCATCATAGATATCCAACACTGATCCGCCCGGATACCCAAATATATGTTTTACGCCCTGGTCGATCATAGAACGAACAACCATGTCGGCTCCTGACAACATTTCCACTTTATGCCTCCATGTATGCATAGATTAGGACTTATTTGTAGCCTAGTGATGGATGCCGACGTTACTGCCTGCGTGCCGCCATTCCATGCCAGCTATGCCTTTGATCCCGGTCGTAACAAGGACCAAAACAGCAATACCCAGAACGCTTCGGTCACCGGAACATTGTCCTGGCGCCGACTCGCTTTGAGTATCAACAACTTTAACGCTTTGTTAGCAAAACTGTCTATTGGGTAACCAGAATTCACGGTAAAACTCTGGTTGAATAAACATTCATCCGCAAACACTCTGCATGAGCAGCCCCAGTCAGCATTCAATGCTTAAAAGCATACCTTTTACCATATTTACTGTTCGGGAAAGCACACGGGTCGGGTATGGCTAAAGTATGTTTTTGGTAATTTGGGGAGAAAAGTCCGTGCTGCTGCACAGAAACTGCAGTTTTCCAGAAGCGTACCGGGGAAGGGAATGCGACATAGAAAAAGCCCGACACAATGGCCGGGCTTATCAAAATCATTAGTGGTGCTTTTTATACATGGCTTCGATTTGCTTTTTGTAGCGCTCGAGGATGACCTTGCGGCGCAGCTTCAACGTCGGGGTCAGCTCACCCTGCGCCATGGAAAACTCAGCTGGCAGCAGGGTGAACTTCTTCACTTGCTCAAACTTGGCCAGCTCTTTTTGCAGCTCTTCCACACGCTTTTCAAACATCTCAACCACTTCGCTGTGTTTAATCAGCTCCATACGGTCGTGGTATTTAATGTTCAGATCTTTGGCCCAGGTTTCCAGGGTTTCAAAGCAAGGCACGATCAGTGCAGAAACAAAGTGGCGCGCATCAGCAACTACCGCAATCTGCTCAATAAAGTGGTCTTTACCCAGCTTGCCCTCAATCACCTGAGGCGCGATGTATTTACCGCCAGAGGTTTTCATCAGCTCTTTGATACGGTCGGTGATAAACAGGTTGCCCTGCGCATCAATATGACCCGCATCACCGGTTTTCAGGAAGCCGTCCACGGTGAAGGTTTCTGCAGTTTCTTTTGGCTTGTTGTAGTAGCCACGCATCACCATTGGGCCACGTACCAGAATTTCGTTGTTGTCGCCGATTTTCACTTCCGCGTTTGGCATCTGCATGCCAATAGAATCCGGGTCAAACGTTCCGCTGTCCCAACAAGAAATGGTCGCTGTGGTTTCGGTCATGCCGTAACCCAACTTCACGTTGATACCAATGGCATGGAAGAAACGGCCAATCGCAGGCTCCAGTTTGGCACCGCCACACGGCATCATTTTGATGTTGCCGCCGAGCAGCTGACGCAGCTTGCTCAGCACCAGCTTGTCTGCCAGACGGTGGGCACTTTTCAGCCATGGTGCAGGCTTCTTGCCCTTGCGGGTGATTTCCGCCATCAGGTTACCGATAGAAACGGCGGCACGGAACATGCCTTTTTTCACTGGGCTGGAGGAAGCAACCTTCTCATGCACTGCGCTGTAAATTTTCTCGTAGAAACGCGGTACCGCACACATCACGGTAGGTTGAACCTGATGCAGCGCATCTCGGATTGCGTGGGTGTTAGCCAGGTAGCAGTTGGTCGCACCGTGGTGCAGCACAAAGAAGCTCCAGCAGCGCTCAAACACGTGTGACAGGGGCAGGAATGCCAGTGACACGTCTTTGTCAGTGATCGCCAGCACCTGATCATGGCTTTCGATTTGCGCGGCAATATTGCCGTAATCCAGCATTACCCCTTTCGGCTCACCGGTGGTGCCCGAGGTGTAAATCAGGGTCATCAGGTCATCCATCGCAGCATCTGCGATGCGGGCATGCAATTCAGCATCAACGTTTTCGTTTGCAGTTTCGCTAAACGTATTCCAGTGCATACCCAGGGCATTGCCTTTGAAATCTACGCTGTTGTCAAAACTGACAATCTTTTCCAGCGCCGGGCACTGGTCTGCAACAGATAACGCTGCATCAGCCTGAGACTGATCGCCAACAAACAGAATGCGGACGCTGGCATCTTTCAGGATATATGCCGCCTGATCCGGCGTATTGGTCGGATAAATCGGCACAGGTACACAACGCACCTGCAGCGATGCGATATCTGCAATCGTCCACTCTGCGCAGTTGTTAGAGAAGATACCTACCTTGTCCTGGACTGATAGCCCAGAAACCAGCAGCGCGCGGGAAATCGCATCGATGCGTTCGCCGAACTGTTGCCAGCTCATCTCGCCCCAGCCATTTCCTTCCTGGAAACGCAGAGCGATTTTGTTCCCCTGAGCCTTAACCTGCTCACGGATACGGTTAACGATGTGAAGTTCCAGCGCCATTTAATTCTCTCTCAGCACGCAGAAAACGCCCCGGAAAATGCGGTTGGGGCGAAAGATCAATTAGCTAACACTTGTAAGCTAAAACTGTGGGTGCAGTGTAATGACTCGCCAATCAATTACAAGAAAAAGCGCATGTGATTCGGTTAAAAAGGCAGCGCATTAAAATTTGAACACTGTTCATTTCAGGGTACACCTGTACTCTTAAAACTGAAAAAGATGTAACAAACTGTATCACTGGCTCAGTGGGGACAAAAAAACCGGCTTTCGCCGGTTTTTGGAAACAGATTTTTTGGCTTAAACCAGCGAATTCCCGCAGATAGAAAGCAGTTGATCGCGCATCCAAAGATGGCCTTTGTCTTTTTCTGCCGACGCATGCCAGCTCAGGTAGCCACTGATGCGGTTAGCTTCCAGCGGCAATGGCAACATCTTCAGGTTGTCGCGGTGCTGGCCGGATTCAATCATCCAGCGCGGGGCAACGGCGACCAGTTGGGACTGGCTCACCACATACAGAATATTGCTCAAGCTGACGCCCTGATACGCTTCGCGGTAGCGGCCGTCACGGTACAGCGCCTCGGCATAACCCTGCATTTCGCCGTTATGTTTTAACACGGCGTGTGCTTCGTTAAGCAGCTCTTTGGCGGTGATCTGGTCGGTCAGGCGCGGATGGCTCTTGCTTGCCACGACCACCAACTCGTCATTGAACATTTCAGTGCTGTAGAAACCCGCTTCACTGAAGTGCATGTAATCGATAACAAAGTCCACTTCCTGATAGCGCAGCTTATTGGCGATATCACGGTTGAATTCTGTTTCCACCTGCACTTTCACATTCGGCGCAATCTGGGAAATGGTGTTGAGGATTTGCGGTGCAAAACGCATGTCAGACGGGCTGCAAATCGCCAGTTTGAAGGTGCGGTTGCTGGTATCCGGCAAAAACACAGAAGTAGGCAACTCATTTTTGATCAGCTGGATTGCCTGACGGATAGGACCGAACAATTGGCGCGCACGTTGGGTAGGCTTGATGCCCCGGCCATTACGGACAAACAGCTCGTCGTTGAACATAATTTTTAATCGAGCAACGGCATTACTGACCGCCGGCTGGGACATGCCCAGGCTCTGCGCCGCGCGGGTAATGTTCTGTTCTTGCATTACCGCGTCAAACACGGTGATGAGGTTGAGATCAACACTTCTCAGTGTCAGATCCGTGCGGTTCTCATTGAAGTTTACCGACTCTTTCTGCGTCATACCTAAACCCTGGTGGATAGAGTAACAGTGTTAAGCGTCAGCATTTGCCGTTGCACGACGACCCCACAAAAATGCAGAGGTAAGGGAGGAAGATCGGCCACAACCCGGCAAATGTTAGTGCTTGCTCTCGTCCTGACAGGTTCTAGCATCATGCTGAACATTCACTGACCAGGACACCTTGTGTTTACCACGTCAGGTCAGCAAATCTTCAGTAAATTGTTATAAAAACTTGTGCCACCACAATGGGTGAAATCTAAAAAAAAGCGCCACAAACCAAATAAATTTCAAATGGTTAGTTCTAAATATTGGAACTGACAAATCCATCAACTAACCATTCACAGCATCAATGCGCCTTCAATTTTCTATTGCTGGATGTGGGTAAGCGCATACTCAGCATGGCCCTTTTCCGTCCTTTGGTGGGCAGGAAGTCCGTCAGTAAATCCGTCACATGCTCAGGATAAGAGACCGAAGCCCAGAGCGATTCACGCAGCGCCGGTAAACTTGTCATATCGCCTTCGGCTACCCAGCCCGCCAGAGCGCGGGCGACATCCGGATATTGCACCCGATAACTTTCTGCGTCATCCAGCCATTCACGGATCACACCGATATCCAGGCTTTCCATGCTGCTCGCCAGACCCAGGGTGTCCAGTGTGGCAACATTGCTGAGCTGTTCAAACTGACCGCTAAGGGGTTTAAGCAGCAGTTTTTTACCCAGTGACAAGGCTTCTGACGGCAGTTCAAAACCGCCATTGGCAATCACGCCATTGCAGCCATGCAAGGCCTCACTGAATCCCTGCTTGCTCAGTGGGCGGATTTCCATGTTTTCAACTACCCGCTGCGCGGTGCAAGCCGGATGGAAACAGACAAAGCGGGCATCAACATGGCGCAGCGTATCAATAACTCTGTCCAGTGCTTCAAACGGCAGGTAAACCACTATGGCACCGTTTCGCTCAACAGACTGCGGAGTGATATCAATGATGGGCGGCAAAATAGGTTCATTGAAATGGTACCAGTGCAGCCCGATTTTCATTTCTGTCGGCGCAAAGTGGCGCATGATAAGCGCATCCAGGAGGGTCTGCCCCTGCTTCGGCACATCGTAGGAGAATGCGGATTGATGGCTGATGGAAAGGGACATTTTTCCCTGCCGCCGCGCCGCATGGGCAGTGACAGGTTCAAAATCGGAAATCACCAGGTCAAAGCCGGAAACATCCAGCGCCCGTACTTCCTTTATTAGCTGGTAGGGGCTGTTTCTCAGCGCCGTTTTCCAGATATTGACTTGCCCAGCCTCACTGACAAATGTCAGGCCACGCCGGGTCCAGTAATCGCCAAACAGTGCCATGTCGAAATAGTCCTTTTCTGCACGGCCTGAAAACAAGAATTGAACGTCGAGCCCCGGAATTTCGGCAAACGCCTGCGCCATCGCACGGGCGCGGGAGATATGCCCGTTTCCCGTGCCCTGCACGCCATATAAAATTTTCATTTCGTTCCCTTCAACGGCCTAAGCCAAAAGCGCCAGTTCAGCACAAGCCAGCCCCAACAGTGCGCCGGCAAAAACATCGGTAATAAAGTGGACGCCCAACAAAACCCGTGAGGCACCGATGGCAATCGCCCATCCCCAGTAAACCTCGCTGAATTCGGGATAGAACTGACTCAGCAATGCTGCCATCACAAACGCCGCCGTGGTGTGCCCTGAAGGCATGCTATAAAGATCTGAAGGGGTTATAAAAGCGGGTAGATGTTGTGGACGGGCGCGACGAAACAATCGCTTCAGCAGCATAAAAAGAGGCACTTCAATGGCAAAAGCCAGCAGCCCGGTGATAAGAAACGACACTCCTTTCAGTCCATCGAGGGTCGCGAGTAAAACACCGACAGCCAGATACAAATGGCCATCGCCGCTTTTCGATACCCAGCGGAACACCCGCGCAATATCTGCGCTGAAACGGTGCTTGAGACAAAGGGTGGATACGGCCTGATCCACCCGTTGGATGGTAACAAGACTGCGCATTCATCAACTCCATTTTCTGATTGTACAAATCCAGAATAGAAGCCGGGAATGACAGTCCGGTTACGCTTTGTCGACGTCTTCGTGAATCCTAGTGCATACCCTCAGGGTGCAAAGGACGGTGCGCTTTCACCCGCCCGAAATCCGCCAATATGGCGTAGGCAGCCGGGATCATAAACAGCACCAGCAGTGTTGAAGTGAAGATGCCAAACACAATGGAAATCACCAGGGGTTTCACCACCTGCGCCTGCAAACTGGTTTCGAGCAGCAGTGGCAACAAACCGGCAGCGGTGGTCAATGAGGTCAGGAACACTGCCCGGAAACGCTCCTGACTCGCCCGCACAACAGCATCATAAATGTCTTCCCCTTCATCCAGATGGTGGCGGATATACTGCACCAGTAAGATAGAATCGTTCACCACCACACCGGCCAGGGACACAAACCCCATCAGGCTTGGCATGCTGAGTGGATGTCCCAGCAGCCAGTGTCCCCAAAGCACACCAATCAGGGCAAGTGGGATCGCAAGCAGCACCACAAAAGGCTCAAGGTAGCTGCGGAACTGGAAACTCAGGATGACAAAGATACCAAACAGCCCGAGCGCAAAGCCGATCCCCATTGAACGGCCGGTTTCGGCTGAATCCCGGCTTTGGCCCTCAAACAGCACTTTCAGACCGGGGAATTGCACTTCCAGCCTTGGCACGACGTCGGCTTTCAGTTGCGCCAGCACATCGCCAATACTCACCTGGCTTTGCACAACATCCCCGAACACACTCAGGGTTCGGATGCCATCAATGCGTTGAATGCGGACGAAATTGCGCTGGTAATTCAGCTCTGCCACCGTCGACAGCGGCACCTGACTGCCATCAGGCAAGACAATCGGGAAGTTGGCGAAGCCTTGCAAATCCCCTGCATCGTCCGCGTCCAGCCGCACATCAATCTCAATGCTTTCCGGCCCTACCTGCACTTCATCTGCCGTCTGGCCAAAGTAAGCGGCACGCAGCTGGCGGGCAATGAGCTGACCATTGACACCAAAGGCTTCAGCGCCCGGACGCAGGGTCAGTTTCACTTCTTCTTTGCCCGGGCGCATATCATCCAGCACACCCGATACGCCCTGGAACTGGCCGATAAATTGCTGGATGGCCACCGACGCCTGCTTGAGTTCATCCAAATCGTCATGTTGCAGGCGGATATCAAAGTCGCGCCCTCCCGGCCCCATTGCCGGTTGCTTGAATACCAGGGAAATCGGCTCTGTCAGCACCCCGGTTTCGCGCTCCCATTCCGTCAGAAACTCATCAATCAGGGTTATGCGGCTCTCCGCACCCAGCAAATCAAGCCGGACTGTCGCAATATGCTGACCACTTTCGTCTGCATCGGCGTTAAAGTTGAACTGCTCCGTGATGTGCTCCACCAAGGGCTGGCCACCTTCTTTTTCGGCGCTCCAGCGCTCACTGACACGGTTAGCTGATGCCACCAATGTTGCAACCACAGATTCTGTCTGTGCCAGTGACGAGCCCGGCGGCAAGATCACCCGCGCTTCGGCAATATCGCCATCCAACTCCGGAAAACCGACAAACCGTACGGCGCCGGACACCAGCAGAGCGATGGAAATCAGCAGCATGCCTATCACACCGCCGACAAAGGCATAGCGCCATGCCACTACCCGGGTGACCAGCACCGCCAGCGTGCCGGCACGGAAGGCTTCAAAGCGTTCAAGAAAGTAGCGTTTGAATGCCAGATCCGGTTTGGCCTTTCCGGCCTTGGCCAGCGAATGCTGCAAGTGGTGCGGCAAAATGAGGAAGGCTTCGACCAAACTCAGGGTCAGGACAAGAATAAGTACCATTGGCACCACGCGCAGTACCGCCCCCATTTCCCCTTGCAGGAAAATCAGGCTACCGAAGATACACACGGTGGTGAGGTACGAGGAAACGACGCCAGGCAGCACCTTTTTCACCCCGTTGAGAACGGCATCCTCAAGCTTTTGCCCGCGGTCAATATGGGAGGCGATGGACTCAGAGATAACAATGGCGTCATCCATCATGATACCGATCGCCATCAACAGGGCGACGAGCGACATGATGTTGATGGAAAGCCCAAGCTGAGCCATTAAAAAGAAGCTGCCCAGGAATGCGACGGGCAATCCTGCGGCAACCCAGAATGAGTAGCGCAGGGAAAAGAACAGCCACATAACACCAAATACCAGGATCACCCCCTGCCACGCGTTGCGGCTCATCATGGTCAGGCGATCCCACAGCAGGGAGGAGAAATCATTGGTGAGGTTGAGCGTTACCCCTTCCGGCGCCCTTGCCTGCTCTGCCTCCACAAATTGCACCACTTTATCTTTGATACGCAGCGCATCGTCAGCTTTGTTCTTACTGATCTTTAAAAGCGCAGAGGGTTTGCCGTCAAACCACACCTGCTGTTCATCCAGCTCAAAACGTTCAGTGATAGTGGCGATATCCTGCAGGCGGATCACCCCGCCATCACTGTCTGCCGCAACCACAACCTGCCCCAAGGTATCAGCGGCGATGCGTCTCTCATCAAAACGGATCAGCAGGCTTTTTGTCTCCAGCTCTACATTCCCGCTCGGCAGGTTAATGTTCTGGGCGCTGACCTGCGAGGCAATATCTGCAATGCTCAGCCCCAGTTGCCGCAGGGCATTCTCCCGCACTTCAATACGGATTTGTTTGTCGGAAAACCCCGCCACACTCACCAGTGGCACGTCAAAATCACGCTTTAATGTCTGTTTCAGCTCCTCGGCGTACGCTTTGAGCCCAACCCAGTCGGTATTGGCGGCAATGGCGACATCTACAACGGGTTCATTCCAGTCCAACTCGCGAACCATCGGTGGCTCGATATCGCTGGGAAAGTTGCTGATCGCGTTGATTTGGGTCTGGATATCCACCAGCATGCGGGAAATATCGGCTTGGTCATCGAGTTTGACCACCATGCCTGCTGAGCCTTCCACCGCCTCGCAGCGGGTCTCTTCTATGTTGGACAAGCCATCAATCGCGTCCTCCATCAGCAGACAGATATTTTGCTCCACCTGCTCAGGGCTGGCTCCGGGGTACACCACTGTCGCCAGAATGTATGGCGGCGCAAACTCGGGAAACGTCTCCCGTTTCAGCTTGGGTAAAGAGACCAACCCCAACAGGATCAGGGTCAGCATCAAAAGATTGGCCGCTGTCGGGTGGCGGGCAAAAAAGCGGATCATGATGCCTCCCCGCTCTCTGCCTCACTGCTTTTAACGGCGTGACCATTAAGGGTCACTGCCTCCAGCGCCATTCCGGGCACTGCCGGAAGTAGATCGTTCAACACCAACTTCTGCCCGGCTTCCAGATCGCCACGGATCGCCACGCGATCGCCATGACGGAACAGCACGGTGACAGGTAACACTTTCAACGCCCCGTCTTCCATCAGGTAGATCTTATCCCCTCGCAGGGCACGTTCTGGGATCACCCAGTGGGAAAGCGGCTTTCCATCAATCGTTGCGGTCACAAACATGCCGTTGACCAGAGTGGGCTTGGCGGCAGCGCCGGATTGCTGTTCGTCATCGAGAGCAATTTCCAGGATCACACCAACAGTGGCCTGGTTGAGGTTAACCGTATCGCTGAGGCGCGCCACGGTCGCAGGCCACTCCTCCTTGAAACTGCCGCTGGAGAGGTTTACCGCCGCGGTCAACTGGTGGAGTTTATCGCTGAAATCACTGCCAACCTCAGCATCCAGGGTATCAAACACGGTTTGCATATCATGGATAGAAAGCTGCGCTTCAACTTCAACCGCACCCAAACCGTGTGCGACTACCATGACCTGCTGCGGGGTCACGACCTGGTCGCGTTCGATATTGACCTCAGCGATACGGCCTTCGACTGGCAGGATGATTTTGGTTTTCTCCAGATTGCGCTCAGCCTGTGTCAGAGCCAGTCGGCTTGCTTCCAGCTCCGCTTCGGTGATGCGCTTTTCATCTGGCAGCACTTTTAACTGGGCCTGCAATTCCTGCACCCGGGTTTGCTGTGAAAGGTATGCCTGTTGCTCATTATCCAAGTCTGATTGAGAAGTCAGCCCTTTCTGGCGCAGGTTTTTCTTCCGCGCCAGTTCATCCTGACTCAATGCCAGCCTGCGCTGCTCAATCCCCAACGTGGTTGTTAGGTTTTTCTCATCGAGCGCCAACTTGGCGAGGCGGCCACGTTTAACGCTCACGTCCGCCTGCGCCTGTGCGACCGCCAGTTGGTAGTCGGTGGGATCAATGCGTAAAAGCTCGGTACCTGCCGCAAGTACCCGCCCTTTTTCCAGTGACGGATTTCGGTAGATAACCTTGCCGTTAACCTCCGCAATCCCCTGCCAGGTCAGTTTGGGCGTGACCCTGCCAAAGCCAGTGACGACAGGCGCAATATCCTGGGTTTCCAATGTCACCACATCCACCGCGCGGGCTTTTGACTGTGCCGGTTTTACCGGTACATCGGGGCGGGTTTTAATCGCGAGAAACAGAACCACAATCCCCACGGCCAGCGCAGGAAAGAAAAGCAGTTTTCGGCGCAATGTCATGAGGTCGTCTCTCCCTGATCGTTAAATATTCCGTGTTGAAGCAAAGCCGCATTGTGGCTGGCAAGTCGCTGCAAAAACTGGCTGTCTTTGGTAATGCCCTGCAGTGCAGCCATCCCGTCGGGGATAATGAAAGGAAACACCATCAGGCTGAAAAAACTGAGCCGCGCCAGTTCAGGGTCAACCCCGTCATTCAGTGCCCCTTTTTCCTGCAAACGCCGGAACAGCATTTGCTGCATCGGCACAATCACGTCATGAAAGAGCTTTTCGACGGCAACGCGCTGCTGGTCATCCTCATCCATCATCATGCTACGCATGATCAGCGCCGGGAGATTTGGCCCCGCAGACATAATGTGGTTGAAAGTGGCTACGGCATCGTTGAGGTTTTCAATTTTGCCGTCATCGATCGCCTGACGTATCCGGGTGATCATGGGGGCGGCACTCTCACGTACCATGGTTTCAAACAGTCCGGCTTTGCTACCGAAGTAGTAACGGATAAGTGCAACATCAACGCCAGCACTTTCGGCAATCTTGCGGGTAGATACCTGATGGTAAGGCGAGGCGTGGAAATGTGTTTTTGCTTCTTCTATCAGCGCCTCTCTGGCACGGGATCCACCACTGGGGCGGCCGGGTTTCTTCGCCATCTCATCGTCCATAATTCATCAATGTTGAATTAAATTTTACGCTTACTTTATCGATTTTTCGTTGCCTTTAATTCCTCAACCCCCGCAAATATGATGAATTTTCGCACACCGAAAAGACCCAGACGAATAAACCATTCAATAACAACAAAAGCAGTGTTTTTCACCACACTTAACATTATGACCGACGCATTCTTGTTATTTTCCAATTTGATATTGACGCTTTAGTGAGCGGTTTGGTATTCATTTGTGCAGACTTTTTAGAGAACTGTTACAAATGACAAAACGCATTTTCCTTCTAGACCTCCTTCTTCTCGTGAATTTTTCGCGCGGGTAGGTCATGGATTGAGAACAGTTTTCACCAGACACACGAAACCCGCGCCAAGGCGCGGGTTTTTTCGTATGACCTGCCAAAGGTGCGGAGTACAACCTAATACCAACCGGTAAAACGTTGGTATCACACGGCAAAAGAGGGAACGACCATGAAAGACCGAGTCATCATATTTGACACCACCTTGCGCGACGGCGAACAGGCGCTGTCCGCCAGTTTGACTGTAAAAGAGAAGTTGCAGATCGCACTGGCGCTGGAGCGTCTCGGTGTTGATGTGATTGAAGCAGGTTTTCCGGTATCGAGCCCAGGCGATTTTGAATCCGTGCAGACGATTGCAAAATCGGTCAAAAACAGCCGGATTTGCGCCTTGTCCCGCGCGGTCGATAAAGACATTGATGTCGCCGCTGAATCCCTCAAAGTTGCCGAAGCCTTCCGTATCCACACTTTCCTTTCCACTTCTACTATTCACGTTCAGGACAAGCTGCGCCGCAGTTATGATCAGGTGGTGGAAATGGGCGTCAACGCGGTAAAACGCGCCCGGCGCTATACCGATGATGTGGAATTTTCTTGTGAAGATGCCGGCCGTACACCGATTGATAACCTGTGCCGCATGGTAGAAGAAGCCATTAAAGCCGGGGCAACCACAGTTAACATCCCTGATACCGTCGGCTACACAGTTCCGGGCGAGTTCGGTGGCATCATCCAAACCCTGTTTAACCGCGTGCCAAATATCGACAAAGCGGTGATTTCGGTTCACTGCCACGACGACTTGGGCATGTCTGTTGCTAACTCTATTGCGGCGGTTCAGGCCGGTGCGCGCCAGATTGAAGGCACCATCAACGGTATCGGCGAGCGTGCCGGTAACTGTGCGCTGGAAGAGATTGCGATGATCATCAAAACCCGCGCCGATTTGCTGGGCGTGGAAACCGGTATCAATCACAAAGAAATCAGCCGCACCAGCAAGATGGTGAGCCAGCTGTGTAATATGCCTATTCAGTCCAACAAAGCGATTGTCGGCACTAACGCATTCAGCCACAGCTCCGGTATCCACCAGGACGGCATGCTGAAAAACAAGAACACTTACGAAATCATGACACCAGAGTCGATTGGTCTGGGTCAGAAAGCGCTGAACCTGACCAGCCGTTCAGGCCGCGCTGCGGTGAAGTCACACATGGACACCATGGGCTACAACGAGTCGGACTATAACCTGGACAACCTGTACGAATCTTTCCTGAAGCTGGCTGACCGCAAAGGCCAGGTATTCGATTACGATCTGGAAGCCCTGATGTTCTTCAACAACCTGCAGGAAGAAGACGACTTCTACAAGCTGAAGTACCTGAGTGTACAAAGCGGCAGTGTGATGGCGACCACCAGCGTCAAACTGCAATGTGGCGATGAAGAAATCAGCGACGCCGCAATTGGTAACGGCCCAGTTGATGCCTTGTATCAGGTGATTTACCGCATCACAGGCTATGAAATCGTGCTGGATAAGTTTGACCTGACGGCCAAGGGCGAAGGGGAAGACGGACTGGGTCAGGCGGACATTATTGCCAACTATAAAGGACGTAAGTACCACGGTACGGGCGTATCTACAGATATTATTGAAGCTTCCGGTCAGGCTCTGCTGCACGTGATTAACAGCATCTACCGCGCTGACCGCATTGCGCAAATCAAAGAACAAGCAACTTTAAAAACGGAGACAGTGTAACCATGGCAGGTACTTATAAGATTGCCGTTCTACCGGGTGACGGTATTGGCCCGGAAGTGATGCAACAAGCCCATAAAGTTCTTGATGCTGTAAGCGCTAAATTTGGCATCACCTTTGAGAAAGAAGAATACGACGTCGGTGGTATTGCCATCGACAACCACGGTACTCCGCTGCCGGAAGCCACCCTGAAAGGGTGTGAAGCAGCTGATGCGGTACTGTTCGGTTCAGTGGGCGGCCCTAAGTGGGAACACCTGCCACCGAACGAGCAACCTGAACGTGGTGCACTGCTGCCGCTGCGTAAACACTTCCAGCTGTTCTGTAACCTGCGTCCGGCGCAAATCCACGCGGGTCTGGAAGCCTTCTCGCCACTGCGTGCAGATATCTCTGCGCGTGGTTTTGACATCGTAGTGGTACGCGAGCTGACCGGTGGCATTTACTTTGGCCAGCCGAAAGGTCGTGAGGGTTCGGGCGCAGAAGAAAAAGCGTATGACACCGAAGTCTACTACCGCTATGAAATCGAGCGTATTGCACGCATCGCGTTTGAGTCAGCGCGTCTTCGCCGTAAGAAAGTGATGTCGGTAGATAAAGCCAACGTACTGCAAAGCTCTATCCTTTGGCGCGAAGTGGTGGAAGAAATCGCGAAAGATTATCCAGACGTTGAGCTGTCGCACATCTATATTGATAACGCGACCATGCAGCTGATCAAAGACCCTTCACAATTCGATGTCATGCTGTGCTCAAACATCTTCGGCGACATTATCTCTGACGAATGCGCGATGATCACTGGTTCCATGGGCATGTTGCCATCAGCGAGCCTGAACGACAGCAAGTTCGGCCTGTACGAGCCTGCGGGTGGTTCAGCGCCGGATATCGCGGGTAAAAACATCGCGAACCCTGTGGCACAAATCCTGTCTGCAGCCCTGATGCTGCGCTACAGCCTGGGCGAGGAAGACGCGGCACGCGCGATTGAAACCGCCGTGAGCAAAGCGCTGGAAGCTGGTGAACTGACGGCCGATCTGGCAGGCAGTGCGACGCCACTGACCACCTCAGAGATGGGTGACAAAATCGCTGCGTACGTCAGCGAAGCGTAATAACAAGGAAGCAACCGCAGCTTAGCGACAGCAGGCTGCGGCACCATAAAAAGGATTAATGAGCATGTCTGCCAAGACTTTGTACGAGAAAATCTACGACGCCCATATCGTCGTTGAAGTGTCGGGGGAAACCCCGCTGCTGTATATCGACCGTCACCTGGTTCACGAGGTGACCTCCCCTCAGGCGTTCGATGGCCTGCGTCAACACGGACGCAAAGTGCGCCAGTTGTCGAAAACCTTCGCCACCATGGATCACAACGTTTCCACTGAAACCAAAGACATCAATGCCTCTGGCGAGATGGCAAAAATTCAAATGGAAACCCTGGCCAAAAACTGCGAAGAGTTCGGTGTCACCCTGTATGACATCAATCACCCTTACCAGGGCATCGTTCATGTGATGGGTCCAGAGCTGGGTATCACGCTGCCGGGCACCACCATCGTGTGTGGCGACTCCCACACTGCGACCCACGGGGCATTCGGCGCACTGGCATTTGGTATCGGCACCTCGGAAGTGGAGCACGTGCTGGCGACCCAGACCCTGAAGCAAGGCCGCGCCAAGACCATGAAAATTGAGGTTAAAGGCAAGGTCGCGGAAGGCGTGACTGCGAAAGACATCGTGCTGGCGATCATCGGAAAAGTCGGCCACGCCGGCGGTACGGGTCATGTGGTGGAATTCTGCGGTCAAGCGATTGAAGACTTGACCATGGAAGGACGCATGACCGTCTGTAACATGGCAATTGAGCTTGGCGCGAAAGCGGGTCTGGTTGCACCGGATCAAACCACGTTTGATTACCTTGAAGGCCGTAAATTCTCGCCAACAGGCAGCGATTGGGATGCCGCGGTTGAATACTGGAACACACTGAAAACTGACGCTGATGCCAAGTTCGACACCGTCGTCACGCTGGAAGCAGCAGATATCTCCAACCAGGTCACTTGGGGCACCAACCCAGGACAGGTAGTTGGCATCAACGATGTCGTGCCTGCACCGGAAAGTTTTGCCGACCCTATCGAGCGCCACTCTGCGGAGCGCGCCCTGAAATACATGGGCATTGAAGCAGGCCAGAAGATCACTGACATCACCATCGATAAAGTCTTTATCGGCTCTTGCACCAACTCTCGCATCGAAGACATGCGTGCAGCCGCCGCTATCGCCAAAGGCCGCAAAGTGGCCGCGGGCGTGCAGGCGCTAGTGGTACCGGGCTCTGAGCAAGTCAAAGCACAGGCGGAAGCAGAAGGTCTGGACAAGATCTTTATTGAAGCCGGTTTTGAGTGGCGTCTGCCTGGCTGCTCTATGTGTCTGGCGATGAACAACGACCGCCTGGGGCCAAAAGAGCGCTGCGCATCCACCAGCAACCGTAACTTCGAAGGCCGTCAGGGTCGTGAAGGCCGCACCCATCTGGTGAGCCCAGCCATGGCTGCTGCCGCGGCGGTTGCCGGTCACTTCGTTGACGTAAATAGCTTATAAGGAGCCCACCATGTCAGGAATCAAACAACACACAGGCCTGGTGGCGCCGCTGGATGCTGCCAACGTCGATACCGATGCCATCATCCCGAAGCAGTTTTTGCAGAAAGTCACCCGCGTAGGTTTCGGCCAGCACCTGTTCCACGACTGGCGTTTCCTGGATGAAGCCGGTCAGCAGGACAACCCGGATTTTGTGCTGAACCAGCCTCGTTACAAAGGCGCAAGCGTGCTGCTGGCGCGTGAAAACTTCGGCTGTGGCTCGTCGCGCGAACATGCGCCATGGGCGCTGGCGGATTTCGGCTTTAAAGTGATGATCGCACCGAGCTTTGCCGACATTTTCTACGGCAACTCGATCAACAACCAGATGGTGCCGGTCAAGCTGACCGAAGCGGAAGTGGACGAACTGTTCAAGTTTGTGGAAGCCAATGAAGGCGCGGAGATCGCGCTGGATCTGGAAGTGCAAACTGTGACTGCCGGTGACAAATCTTATTCGTTTGAAATTGACGAATTCCGCCGCCACTGCCTGCTCAACGGCCTCGACAGCATCGGCTTGACGCTGCAACATGAAGACAAGATCGCCGAATACGAGAGTAAAATCCCGGCGTTTCTGGCCTAGTTTTTAACAAGCTAAGCTTTAGCAATTCCAATGAAACCGGCCTCGATGGCCGGTTTTTTTGCAGATAAACCAAGTAAAGCGATCCAACATTCTGGATCTCAGGGTATGTTGAGATTGGAAATTTGATCTTGATTGCAAAACCAAACCAGAATGACCAATTTTCACTGTTTTTGGCTAACTAACCAGAAAGCAATTCCTGTTGCATTAGGTCTGTAAATTTATCAATACCTCACCTGGGGAACCACGCATGCGCCACCCACGTTACTTGTTATTGCCGTTTATTTTGTTGCTGACGTTTATGACCCACCACGTCTATGCCGCTCCACAGAGCAAGCTCTGGCCGATGTGGAAGCAAAGCAATGAAGCCAACCCTGCCGTGATCGATCATCAAAGGTGGCAGCAGATACTGGATCGATACGTCATCACCGAGGATTACAACAATCTGTTCCGGTATGCCGAGGTAACAGCATCAGACAAAGCGATGCTGAATGCCTATATCACCAGCCTGACCAGCTTAGACCCCAGAAACTACAGCATGGACGAGCAGTTTGCTTACTTGGTTAACCTCTACAACGCCATCACCGTCAAATTGATACTGGACGAATACCCGGTGAAATCCATTACCAAGCTGGGCGGATTTATGAGTTTCGGCCCCTGGGATGATGACGTTGCGGTGATCGCCGGGGAAGACATCACTCTGAACGATATCGAGCATCGGATCCTGCGCCCGATCTGGAAGGACTACCGCATTCACTATGCCGTTAACTGTGCCAGCATGGGCTGCCCCAACCTTGCTGATGTCGCGTATACCGGGGAAAATTACGAAGAGCGCCTGAATATCGCCGCGCGCCAGTTTACCAGCAGCCCTAAATGCGCCCTTATTTCTGACAACACACTGGTGCTTTCGTCTATTTATGAGTGGTATGGCGAGGATTTCGGCAACAACGAACAGGAAATTCTCCGAGCAATCGACAGATACCGTGACGGTGCAAAACTGGAAGGCTGGAGCGGAAAGATCAAGTACGACTATGATTGGTCGCTCAATAAGCCATAAGAAGGTTTGGTGATCGTCAACACGGCGATTACAATGGCAAACATCTCGTGGGGTGCTGGCTGCAAGCTGGCTGAGAATGCGAAAGCTAAACCCAACATACCCAAACTACCGCAGGCAGCTGAATTTCAGCGAGAATTGATTGCCTTTCAATCAAGGCGCTAATTCGACGCTTTAGTGGGCTAAATCGAGAAAATAGCAACGCAGAGTGAAAGGCAAGCAAACTCGCCCTTTGGGAGCGAATCAGCAAATCCCTTTCTGCGTTAAATGCCCTTGAAATGAAACATCATTCCTTCAGGCATTTTCCTTGCTATGAATCTGCTGATTGCGCTCTGAAAGCAACTGACTGCGGTAATTTGGGTATTCACCTGATCCAGATAATGCTGGCGTAGGAATGAGATGTCCCTGGCTTACCCGCTTAATGACCCTCACACCTCGCCGCACATTGATGTGAGGCAACCATGAAATATTCTATTTCTACCCTGATGTTAGCGATGACCATGGCAGGTCCTGCGCTGGCTGATTCCAAAGATACCCTGACCGTTTATACCTATGATTCTTTCGCGGCAGACTGGGGCCCAGGCCCGGCAGTCAAAAAAGCGTTTGAAGCGGAGTGTGACTGCACCCTGAACCTGGTCGCGCTGGAAGATGGTGTCACCATTCTCAACCGCCTGCGCCTTGAAGGCAAAAACAGCAAAGCTGATGTCATCCTCGGTTTGGATACCAACCTGATGGCGGAAGCGGAAAAGACCGGCTTGCTGGCAAAACATAAAGTGGATGGCAAAGCGATTACCCTGCCAGACGGCTGGAACAACGACACGTTTGTGCCGTATGACTATGGCTACTTCGCCTTTGTTTACGACAAGACCAAACTGCAAAATCCGCCAAAGAGCCTGAAAGAGCTGGTTGAGCAGCGCGACGATATTTCAGTGATCTATCAGGATCCGCGCACCTCGACCCCAGGTCAGGGACTGATGCTTTGGATGAAATCCGTTTACGGCGATGATGTATCCGACGCCTGGCAGCAACTCGCCAAGAAAACCGTGACCGTGACCAAAGGCTGGTCTGAAGCCTACAGTATGTTCCTTAATGGCGAGTCCGACATGGTGCTCTCTTACACCACGTCACCGGCCTATCACCTGATTGCCGAAGAGAACCCGAACTTCAGCAGCGCCAACTTCGCAGAAGGCCACTACATGCAGGTGGAAGTCGCCGCCAAAGTGAAAAGCTCTGATAATCAGGCACTGGCTGATGAGTTTATGCAGTTCATCCTGAGCGACGGTTTCCAGAACGCGGTGCCGACAGGCCAATGGATGTACCCGGTCACCGCGATTGAGCTACCAAAAGGTTTCGATACCCTGTCAGTTCCTGGCAACAGCCTGCAATTCACCCCGGAAAAAGTGGCGGACAACCGCCGCACCTGGATCCGTGAATGGCAATCAGCGCTGGTGAAGTAATCCTGTGCTGAACCCTTCCCGTACCTGGCCGGGCGTTCTGTCGGCCTCGGTCATAGCGGTGCTGATTGGCGCCGCTTTGTTTTCCCTGCTTACACAAGCACCGACGCTTAATGTCAGCGCGCTTTGGCATGACGCCTATTTGCGCCACGTCACCCTGTTCAGCCTGAAACAGGCAGTGCTTTCAACGTTGCTGTCTGTTGGGCTTGCCATACCTGTCGCCCTGGCGCTGTCTCGCCGCCAGTTTGTTGGACGCAGCCTGCTACTCAAACTGTTTTCCATGACACTGGTGCTTCCTGTGCTGGTCGGGGTGTTCGGTATTCTGGCTGTGTTTGGCAAAAATGGCCTGCTGGCAGACGGACTGCCGTTGCTGGGTATGGCGTGGGATATCAGCATTTATGGTCTGACCGGCATTTTGCTGGCGCATGCTTTTTTCAACCTGCCCTATTCCGCGCAGCTTCTGGTACAGGCGCTGGAACAAATCCCCGGCGATCAAAAACGCCTTGCATTGCAACTGGGTATCGGCGGGTGGCACCGGTTCCGCCTGCTGGAATGGCCTTACCTGCGCCAACAATTGCCACACACCATCGGGCTGGTGTTTATGCTCTGCTTTACCAGTTTCGCCACTGTGATGGCACTGGGTGGTGGCCCCGGCGCAACCACCATTGAACTGGCTATCTATCAGGCTATCCGGTTTGATTTTGATTTGCAGACCGGCGCATTGCTCGCGCTGTGGCAACTTTTGCTTTGTGGCTTGCTTCATCTAACCCTGCAACGTCTGGCACGTCCTGTTGAACAACAGGGGCGTGACAGCCAACTCGCATTGCCTGCGCAGCTCGACAGCCGCACAGAAAAAATATGGGACACGATCTGGATTGCCCTCGCTGCGCTCTTTGTCCTACCACCGCTTGTTATGGTCGCCGTCAGCGGGCTGAACCCCAAAGCCCTGGAGCTTCTCTCCCAACGCGCGCTGCTCGAAGCCACCTTCAATTCCTTGACCCTGGCCAGTGGCGCCGCGGTTTGTGCATTTGTGCTCGGCAGTGCCATTGTGCTGACCAGCCGCTTCTGGCGGCTGCATGGTCTACATAAACGGGCAGACGGGATTGAAATGACCGCCTCGCTGATCCTTGTTGTGCCGAGCGTGGTTCTGGGTACCGGTCTGTTCCTGATGCTGCGTGACCATATCGATGTGTTCAGTTCACCATTCTGGCTGGTTCTTGCGGTCAACACACTTATGGCGCTGCCTTATGTGGTGAAAACCCTCAGCCAACCGGCCTTCCAGCTTTCACAGCAATACCAGAACCTGTGCAACAGCCTTGGCATCAAAGGGCTCAACCGCCTGCATCTGATTGACTGGCGCGCATTGCGCCGTCCAATTGCGAGGGCGGTGGCGGTCAGTTTTGTTTTATCCACCGGCGATCTGGGCGCAATTGCCCTGGTCGGCAGCCAGGATTTCCAGACCCTGCCACTGTATCTTTTCCACCTGATGGGCAGTTACCAGATGGACGCAGCCGCGGCTGCGGCATTGCTGCTCTTCGTCCTAAGCCTTGGCAGCTACGCCTTGATTGAAACTTTGATCGCAGGAAAAAACCATGCTGAACGTGCGTGACCTTACATACCACTATCAGGCGGAAACGCTCAGTTTTACATTTTCAGCTGAAGCCGGAAGTGTCACAGCCATTCTGGGGCCAAGTGGCGCAGGTAAAAGCACTCTGCTCTCTCTGCTTTGCGGCTTACTGCCACCCGCAGGCGGCGCGGTGAGTTTTAATGGCGACGACTTCACCCTTCGTCCAGCTCATGAACGTCCACTCTCCATTCTGTTTCAGGAGCACAACCTGTTCAGTCACCTCAGTGCGTTTGACAATATCGCCCTGGGAATTCGCCCAAACCTGTCACTGGATGCGGAAGATAAAAGCAGAGTAAAAGAGGCGGCAGAAAAGGTAGGGCTGGACACTTACCTTGAGCGTCTGCCAGGCCAACTGTCCGGCGGCCAGAAACAGCGGGTCGCACTGGCGCGTTGCCTTGTTCGCAACCGACCATTACTGCTGCTGGACGAACCCTTTTCTGCGCTCGACCCTTCGCTGCGACGGGAAATGCTTGCCCAGGTAAAACAGTTGGCGACCCAGTTTGGCACCACCATTTTGATGGTGACCCATCACCCGGAAGATGCCGTCGCGATTGCCGATCAGGTGCTGCTGATCGACGAAGGGAAAGTGAAATATCACCTTAATATTGACCAACTTAGCGCAAATAATGAATCGCTAAAGGACTATATTTCATAGGGTTAATAACCACCAACAGGTTAAATATTGCGCATCAAATAACCGCATCTATACTTATTTTTAAGACACTTGACACAAAAGAGAGATGCGATTGTGACTGTTACCAGTATCGATGTACTGGACTCAGTGGTAGATATTACAGCCCAAACAGAGTCCGATACCATTTCCGAAAGCCTTATTACAACCGTGCTTCAATTGACGCCGGCAAATCAAGTTTTGGTGTTGGACTACAACGCAGAGTCAAGCCCTGAGTTTATGGTGGTCGCTTGCTCTGACATTTTCCTCTACGAAGAAGAAAAAGATGCCATTGAGCGTGTACTGCGTACCTGCATCGTTACCGGTGAAAACGTGGTGGAATACAGTAAGGAGGATAACCAGTCCTTGCTTGCAGTACCTATCCGCTACGGCGAGAAAGATGAAATCCATGCGGTGGTTTTCTGTAAAGCCGACGAACTCAAGGGTGACGAGGTTCAGTTAATCGAAGGCTTGGCGAAAATTTACGAGAACTATCAGAAAATCATCTCGGCCAGTGAGCGCGACGGTTTGACTGGCCTTTACAACCGCAAAGTGCTCACCAGCAAAATCGACATGTTGCTCGACCGCTTCCTTATCCAGGGTGCCAGCATTACGGATGACCCGACCCATCACCATTGGGTCTGCATCTTCGACATCGACCATTTCAAGAAAATCAACGATGCGCTGGGGCATGTGTTCGGTGATGAAGTCATCCTGCTGGTGACAGCCATCATGAGGCAGACATTCAGCGACGAAGATATCCTGTTCCGTTACGGCGGCGATGAGTTTGTGGTCATCATGCATCCCCAATCCCGTGAGGACATGGAAGCGACTGTTAACACTTTCATTCAGCGGGTCAACGACCGTGACTACGGCCAGGCCAAAGATGTGACCATTTCAATGGGCGCGGCATCCATCAACGATCAGGAACTCAATGCTATCACCGTACTGGGTTTTGCCGATCAGGCTCTGTACAAAGCCAAAGAAAATGGTCGAAACCAGGTGGCGTTTTACGAAGACCTCATTGCCAGCGGTGAACTGGCCTCACTCGTTCCGGAAGACGACGTCGAGCTGTTCTGAGCGCGATACAGTAAAGAAAGCCGTCAACTTGGCGGCTTTTCTTTTTGCGATCTTCTTTCCACTTTCACCTAAATCAAAGCATTGACATAAAACTCAATTATTCATTCCCTCCGCGCAAAGGGTTGCGTATAATCCACGTCAGAAAATCTAGACAGGTTGTTTTGACAGAGTTTGACTATGCCCGGTATTCGCCAGCTCGCAGCTATCTCGCTGACGTCGCTGCTTTTTCTGTTTTCTCCCTTCTCTTTTGCTGAATCAAAAAAGCTCGTTATTACCGGTTCTTCCACCTGGAAACCCTTCTCATTTATCAACAGTCTCGGTCAACCCGACGGCATCATGGTGGATTTCTGGCAACTCTATGCGGAAAAAAACGACCTCGACGTCGAATTCCACCTCAAGCCCTGGAGCCAGTCGCTCAAATACGCACGCACTAACCCGGGAGTGATCCATGGTGGCCTTGGCTACACCGGCGAGCGCGCAAAATCGATGGCGTTTTCCCGTGAACTGCCGCTTCGGCGCTACGATGTATTCCTTTTTGTGCAAAAAGACCTGCCTTTCGGCGATATCTCTGCACTGAGTACCGCCACCGTGGGTTCGGTGAAAGAGAGCACCAAACACGCCTTTTTGCTGTCCCGTATTCCGGAAGAAAATATCCGCCTTTTCCCGACATTTGGCTCACTGAATGACGCAGCCTATGAAGGGGAAGTGGATGTCTTCATTGATGATTTGAGCACAGCGCTGTACGACATGCGTGTAACGGGCAACAACGGCCTGTTTACCCCAAGGCAAAAGCTGTATTCTTTCCCGCTGCATTTTTCCGTCAGTAAGTCTTCAATCAACGACATTGCGAAAATCGAGCAGGGACTGGATAACATCACACCTGCAGAGATCAACGCGATTTATAACAAGTGGTTGCCGCAAAACCGCCTGCACTCCTCCTTACCTTGGCTGGATAAAACCGCGCAGTACATTATCCTTGTTATCTCAATGCTGTTGCTGACCGGTGGGCTGTTTCTCTACCACCGCCTGCTCAAACACCGCACTGAGGAGCTGAAATCTGCGGTTCGTGCCCTGCGAGACTCAAACGAAAAACTGGAATGTGTCACACAGCTTGACCCGTTGACCGGTGCCAAAACCCGTCCCCAGTTTTTCGCCGCCCTGAGTGATCGCCGCTTCTCCCCTGCACCGTATGTGGTTGCAATGCTGGACATTGACCACCTCAAAGAGATCAACCACAACTTCGGTGAAGATGTCGGGGACATGGCACTCAAACACCTGGCAACGCAATTGAAACTCCAACTTTCAAGCCAGACGTTGTTTGCCCGGGTTGGCGGTGATGAGTTTGCCATTTTGTTTGAGCTGAGCGACAGCAGCCAGGCACAGCGTAAGTTGGGACAGCTGCAAAAAGCGCTGCAACTGAGCGCACTTTATATTGACCAGCGACTGGTACCGGTCACTTTTACCTCAGGCATTGCCAGCTACCCGTATGATGCTGAAAGCGGTGAGGAGTTGCTTCGCATTGCCAACGACCGCCTGCGCCAGCAAAGAACGACGCAGGGCAGTATCATGGATGACGACTATGCCCCAGACCCGCTGAAGTCGCGCCGCTGGGCGTAAGGTTTAACGGATAACGAACAAAACAAAGGCTGCCTTTCTGGCAGCCTTTTTTCTATTCGGGATAAGTAAAAGTCAGAGGTTTTCTTCAGCAAACTCTGCCAGGCGGCTGCGCACCACGCCATTGAGGTAGACGCACGCACTGCCTTCAAAGTTTTTGAAGCGTTCGACGATATAAGTCAGCCCTGATGTCACAGGGGTCAAATAAGGACTGTCAATCTGTGCCAGGTTACCGGAACAAACAATCTTGGTGCCTTCCCCGCAGCGGGTGATGATGGTTTTCAGCTGCGAAGCGGTGAGATTCTGGCACTCATCAAGAATGACAAACGCATCTTGTATGGAGCGTCCACGCATAAAGTTAATCGATTTAAATTGGATGTTGGCTTTATCCATGATGTAACGCATGGACCCGTCGGCACACTCGTCGTTCTTGTGTAACGCTTCCAGTGTGTCAGTGACCGCCCCCAGCCAGGGCAGCATTTTTTCTTCTTCCGAGCCGGGTAGGAATCCGATGGATTCGGCAATTTCCGGCGTATTCCGGGTCACGATGATTTTGTCATACATGCCCTTCTCCACCACCTGCTCAAGCGCAGCGGCCATCGCAAGAATGGTTTTACCACACCCCGCCGGGCCGGTCAGGATTACCAAGTCCACATTGGGGTCGAGCAGCGCATCAAGCGCCATGCCCTGATAGATGTTTTTGGGCCTGATACCCCACGCTTCACGGTGCATCAGACGTTCCCGGCTGATGTCCTTGATAGTGATAGTGCTTTCCGTCAGTCCCACCACTCGGCCGGCGAAATCCTCGCTGCCATCAAGCAGGTACTGGTTCATATACGTGTTATCCACCAGTTCACGGGGCAGGGTATGGCGCGTGGTACGGCCATTGTTTTCGGTTTCAACCTGTCTCACCTTGTCCCAGAAACTGTCGCCAAACACCTGAAAACCCTTGGTTAACAGGCTGACATCGTCTATCAACTGGTCAGTACGGTAGTCTTCAACGTAGCGAACCCCCGCCCCTTTGGCGCGCAGTCGCATGTTGATGTCTTTGGTGACCAGCACCACCTTACGGGGTGAGCGCTTGGCCTGAAGGTAAAGCACGGCGTTGAGAATCCGGTTATCGCCGGCTTTGTCGGAAAATGCCTGGACGGTCTCCTTGATTTCATAGTCAGCAAGGATAGAGACAGTGCCGGAACCACCTTCTTTACCCACCACGATGCCTTCTGCAATCTGATCAGGCGTAGCGTCTTTAAAGATATCCTCCAGCGCGCGGATCGCTACACGGGCATCGCGGGCAACATCGCGTTTACTGTCTTTGATTCGGTCGAGTTCTTCGAGGACGGTCATAGGGATGACGACGTCATGTTCTTGAAAGGAATAGATGGCGAAAGGTTCGTGAAGCAGGATGTTGGTATCCAGCACAAAGAATTTCCGATCGGCATCGCCCATAGGCACCTCCTTGGTTGCATAGGCTGGCGGGCAAACCCACATATCCCCTGATGACTGCCGCCGTGAACGCAATGGCACATTCATCGGGGTATATTCTTAATCGTAAGACAAAATTAATTCTTTACCCGTCGATAACGCCACATTTTCATTATTTTGTTACCTATTTGTTACCTGACCCAAATTTCCCACTTTGACCGTGACCCTTCTCACAACTTCAAGTAACATTGCCCCCCTTTTTATCCGTGCCCATCATGGCCTACACTGTAGGTCGCTAGTCGGCACGCGAAGCGCCACACGGCTTAATATTCCAATTTGTGTCAGCATTAATCAGAGGTTTTTCCCCTATGTCTTACGCCCTCGGACAACGTTGGATCAGCGATACTGAAAGTGATCTGGGTCTGGGCACGGTTGTCGCTCTGGACGCCCGCACCGTCACCCTGATGTTCCCTGCCAGCGAAGAAAACCGACTCTACGCCCGCAACGACGCACCCATCACCCGCGTAATGTTTAACCTTGGTGACAGCGTGGAAAGCCATGAAGGCTGGTCCCTGATCGTCGAAAACGTAGAAGAAGCACAGGGCGTGCTGACTTATGTAGGCACCCGCAGCGATACCGGTGAAGAAAACGTGCGCCTGCGCGAAGTGCTACTGAGCCACCAAATCCGCTTTAACCGTCCACAGGACAAACTGTTTGCCGGTCAAATCGACCGCATGGACCGTTTTGCCCTGCGTTACCGCGCGCTGAAAAACCAGTACGAACAACATAAAAGCCCGATGCGCGGCCTGTGTGGTATGCGTGCCGGTCTGATCCCGCACCAGCTGTTCATTGCCCATGAAGTAGGCCGCCGTCACGCACCGCGTGTACTGCTGGCTGACGAAGTAGGCCTGGGTAAAACCATCGAAGCGGGCATGATCATTCATCAGCAGGTGCTGTCTGGCCGCGCATCACGTGTGCTGGTTGTCGTGCCTGAAACCCTGCAGCACCAATGGCTGGTGGAAATGCTTCGTCGCTTCAATCTGCACTTCTCCATTTTCGACGAAGAGCGTTGCGTGGAAGCCTTTGCTGACGCGGACAACCCATTTGATACCGCTCAGCTGGTACTGTGTTCCCTGGATTTCCTACGTAAAAGCCGTAAGCGTGCCGAACAGGCCGCGGAAGGCGAATGGGATCTGCTGGTTGTCGACGAAGCGCACCATTTGGAGTGGAGTGAAGAGCGTGCCAGCCGCGAATACGAAGTGATTGAAGGCATTGCCGAAAACACCCCTGGCGTGCTGCTGCTGACCGCAACCCCTGAGCAACTTGGCCACGAAAGCCACTTCGCCCGTCTGCGTCTGCTCGACCCGGACCGCTTCTACGACTATCAGGCGTTTGTAGAAGAAGAGAAGCAATACGCACCGGTTGCCGATGCGGTAAGCCAACTGCTGTCAGAAGACAAGCTCAGCAATGAAGCGAAAAACAGCATCACTGAACTGCTTTCCGAGCAGGATGTAGAGCCACTGCTGCGTATTATCGAAGCCGGCGACGTGGACAGCGATCAACGCCGTGAAGCGCGTAATGAACTGATTGATAACCTGATGGACCGTCACGGTACTGGCCGTGTGCTGTTCCGTAACACCCGTGCAGCTATCCAAGGCTTCCCTGAGCGTCATCTGAACCTGTACCCATTGGCACTGCCAAGCCAGTACCAGACAGCGATGCGCGTTGCCAGCATCATGGGCGGCGGTAACCGCAGCCTGGAGCAAAAAGCGGTGCAGTGGCTGTACCCAGAAGATATCTACCAACAGTTTGAAGGCGAAAACGCCAGCTGGTGGGGCTTTGACCCACGTATCGACTGGCTGCTGGATTTGCTCAAATCCAACCGTCAGGAAAAAGTGCTGGTGATTTGTTCCCGTGCACAAACTGCACTTGCGTTGGAGCAGGCGCTGCGTGAGCGTGAAGGTATCCGCGGCACCGTATTCCATGAAGGCATGTCCATTCTGGAGCGCGATAAAGCAGCCGCTTACTTTGCCCAGGAAGAAGCGGGCGCACAGGTGCTGATCTGTTCTGAAATCGGCTCCGAAGGCCGCAACTTCCAGTTCGCCAACCAACTGGTGATGTTTGACCTGCCAATGAACCCGGATCTGCTGGAGCAGCGTATCGGCCGTCTGGACCGTATCGGCCAGAAACGCGATATCGAAATCCATGTTCCTTACATGGAAGGCACCTCTCAGGCGCTGCTGGCACGCTGGTACAACGAAGGCCTGAATGCGTTTGAAGAAACCTGCCCGACTGGCCGTGCGGTATTTGAGCACGTTCAGGAAGATCTTCTGCAACTGCTGGCGTCCGGTACCATCGATGCGTCGCTGGAAACCCTGATTGAAACCTCGGCTGAAATGCACCACCGCCTGAAAGCGGCACTGGAAAAAGGCCGTGACCGCCTGCTGGAAATGCATTCCAACGGCGGCGAAAAAGCCAAAGCCCTGGCAGAAACCATCAGCTCACTGGACGGTGACACCAACCTGGTAACGTTCGCACTGGGCCTGTTCGACACTGTGGGCCTGAACCAGGATGACCGTGGTGAGAATGCGATTGTGGTGACCCCGTCTGAGCACATGCTGGTCTCAAGCTACCCGGGTTTGCCAAGTGAAGGCTGCACCATCACCTTTGACCGTGATACCGCACTGTCGCGCGAAGACATGCGCTTTATCAGCTGGGAACACCCGATGATCCAAGGTGGTATCGATCTGCTGCTGTCAGAAGATGTGGGTACCACTGCAGTATCCTTGCTGAAAAACAAAGCGCTACCGGTCGGCACCCTGTTCCTTGAGTTGCTTTACGTTGCCGATGCTCAGGCACCGAAAAGCTCGGGTATTCACCAGTTCCTGCCAGCAACACCAATCCGCGTATTGCTGGATGCCAAAGGCAACGACCTGGCAGCTCAGGTAGAGTTCGAAGGCTTCCACCGTCAGCTCAGCCCGGTGAACCGTCACCTGGCGAGCAAGCTGGTATCGTCGGTACAAACCCAAATTCATGGCCTGATTGAAATGGGTGACCCACTGGCAGAGAAACAACTGGCCGTAGTCAGAGAAGCAGCCGAAGCAGAAATGAGCGCCAAACTGCGCTCAGAGCTCGATCGCCTTCAGGCATTGAAAGCGGTCAACCCGAACATCCGTGACGATGAACTGGAAGCCATGGAAACCCAGATGGGCGAGCTTCGTGGTTACATCAACCAAGCTCAGGTACGCCTGGATGCGCTGCGTGTGATTGTGGTCAGCCACCAGTAATTCTCTCTGAACCTTATCAAAGGCACTGCTTCGGCGGTGCCTTTTTGTTACCGGACTTCTATTTGGTATGTGTTCTGATACACTGCCGCCCGTCTAAACTTCGAGCAGTTCCTTTCGAGCAAAAGCCATGAGCGATTTTATCTATAACCCGCCAACGGAACCCTGGCTGGATGTTATCTATCAGGATGACGACATCATTGCCATCAACAAACCGAGTGGCCTGCTGACCAACCCGGGGCGTGACCCTGCGCATTACGACAGTGCCTGGTCCCGCATCAAGGCGGAATATCCTGACGCTGAGCTGGTGCACCGACTCGATATGTCGACATCCGGCCTGATTGTGTTTGCCAAACACAAAGAGGCAGAACGTCACCTCAAAGCCCAATTCCGTGAACGCGTCACTCACAAGCTGTATTACGCCCGCGTATGGGGCAGCGTGGAGCAGGATGAGGGGCGCATTGACCTGCCTTTGATTTGTGACTGGCCGAACCGTCCGAAACAGATGGTGTGCTTTGAAAACGGCAAGCCTTCCGTCACTGACTATGAAGTCATCAAACGCGAGAAAAAGACCACTCTGGTTCGCCTTTTACCAATCACAGGCCGCTCCCACCAGCTGCGCGTTCATATGCTGGCACTGGAGCACCCGATTGTCGGTGATGAGTTTTACGCCCATCCACAGGCGCTAAAATACTCGCCACGCCTACAGCTACATGCCGGTGAGTTATGCTTCCTGCACCCGGCAACCAACACACCTATGCACCTTGCTGCACCTTGCGACTTTTATTCCGGTGCGCCCGGCGATACGCTGGTACGACGAGGCATAAAAGCAGACCCGGCGCTGTTGAAATAAGCCTTTGTTCAGGTTTACAGTGGCGGAAAAAGGAAGTCCGCCATGGAAAAGATTGTATTTCTGGATAGCGCCACTATCCCTTCTCATATCCAAATCCCAGCGCCGTCTTTTCCACACAGCTGGGAAAGCTATCCAGAAACAGTGCCTGAAGCTGTGCTCGACAGACTGAAAGACGCCACCATTGTCATCTCCAACAAAGTAGCATTAAGCGGCGAACTTCTGGCCCAGTTGCCGAAGCTGAAACTGGTTGCGATAGCGGCAACAGGCTACAACAATGTCGATCTCAACTGGTGCCGCGAAAATCATCTCCCCGTATGTAACATCCGTGGCTATGCCACCCGCTCCGTGCCTGAACATGTGATGGCACTAGCTTTCGCCCTTCGTCGTAACCTGACCGCGTACCACCGCGACATTGAACTGGGGGTATGGGAAGAGAAAAATCAGTTTTGCTTCTTCACCCATCCGATTGGCGACATCGCCGGAGCTACGCTGGGGATTATTGGTTCAGGAAGTTTGGGAGAGTCGGTGGCGACACTGGCACAGGCTGTCGGCATGAACGTTATCCGCGCTGAACGCAAAGGGGCTGCAACCTTGCGTGAAGGTTATCTGCCGTTTGAGGAGGTACTGGCGCAGGCTGATATCCTGACACTTCATTGTCCGCTGAATGAAGACACACACCATCTGATTGGTAAAGAGGAACTGGCAGCGATGAAAGCCACTGCCATTCTGATCAATACCGGACGCGGCGGTCTGGTGGATGAACAGGCGCTGGTGGAAGCGCTACAACGGGGAGACATTGGCGGAGCGGGCGTGGATGTATTTACCCAAGAGCCCTCCACCGTCACCAATCCATTGCTGGCTCACGCAGGCATGCCGAACTTAATCCTGACCCCACACGTTGCCTGGGGCAGTGATTCCAGCCTGCAAACACTAGCCAATCAACTCACCGACAACCTCAACGCCTTTATTGCCGGTAACCCACAAAACCTCGTCTGAGACTTTTGGTTATGGGATGGAAAAGGGCTACTTGAAGCCCTTTTCTTTTTTGATCAAATCGTAGGCAGCCTGGATGTCCTGCGCTTTTTGCTTGGCGATTTCCATCATCTCCGGCGGCAAGCCTTTTGCGGCCAGTTTGTCCGGGTGGTGTTCATTCATCGCCTTACGATAAGCACGCTTCACCGTTTGGGCATTGGCATTCTCATCAACACCCAGAATTTCAAAAGCCCCTTTAAGCCTTGAGGCAGCAAATTCCGGCTGCCATTCCTGACCACCACTGTGCGCGCCGCCTTGCTGACGGTAGAAACGGAATGCCGCTTCCTGCATGGCCAGACGCTGCTCAAGTTGCTGATGGGAGAAACCTAAAATACCGGCAATGGTATGCAGAACCTGGCGCTCAGCTGGGTGCATTTCACCGTCAGCGTAAGCTGCCTGAATTTGCACTTCGAGGAAAAACTGCAGCAGGTCAAAGCGTCCGCCGCTGTTTTTACGCACCGACTGCAAGGTTTCTTCCAGAGGAAACGAGGCTTCTTTGCCTTCCCGGAACGCTTCCTGCGCTTGGCGTCTGGCTTCGCCCTGCAGCCCCATACGGTTCATCAGCTCCGTTGCCAGCCGGATTTCGTTCTGCGTGACCTGCCCTTTCGCTTTGGCAACGTGTCCCATCACTGCAAATGTGGCGTGAAAGTAAGCTTTTTGCCTTTCCTGCTGGTTCTGACCACGGAAACCGCCACCAAATGAAGCGTTTTGACGAGCTTTATCGAACTTATGGCCTAAATATAAACCTAATGCTAAACCGAACCATTTCCCGAGCAGGAAGCCGAAAAATGCCCCCAACACCTTTCCCCAAATCGACATGCGACATTCTCTATTTGACTAATTTATCCCGATTCCACCAGCAAGCAGGTGCTGAGAGGGATGATTTGCATTATCATAACCCCCATTTTTCAGCAAAAATTTGCCAGGACGCAGCGCAAGAGTATACCAGTGCTGTATGCCAACAACAGGATTGAGTTTTAATGTCACTGACTGCCCGTAGTTTTTTATCCACGATGATTTGGCTCGCGCTTTATGGTCAAGCCATGGCGGAAGAGAGCAAAGTCACTCAGGACAGCGCAGAGCCGTTGACCATTCCAACACAGACCTGTCTAGCACCGGAATACCGTTGCCTTCAGCGCAACAGTGGTGACAATGATCTGAATGCGCCGATCACGATCACGTCAGATCGTGCCGAGGCGATCGCCAACGAAAAGGCGATATATCAGGGTGATGTGGTTGTAAAACAAGGCAACCGTACCCTCAAAGCCAATACAGCAACCCTGCGCCAGCCGGAAAACATCGTCACTGCAAAAGGTGATGTTTATTACCACGATGGTGAAATTGCGGTCACAGGGAAAACGCTGGAAACAAATCTCGACAACGAAGACACCACGCTTCAGGATGCACACTACAAGATGATGTGTGTGCCGGGACGAGGTGAGGCTAAGCGCGTATTCAAAAACGGCACAACGTTTTATGAAATGGACGATGGCACCTATACCACCTGTCCAGATAATGATGATTCCTGGCGTTTCAGTGCCGGTAAAATAGAAAAGCAAGACGACGACATTTTCGCGGACTTGTATCACGCGCGCTTTGAAGTGTTGGACACCCCAATTCTTTATCTGCCCTACCTGCGTGTACCGGTCGAAGATGGCCGTTTGACCGGTTTTCTCTACCCGTCAATCACCTGGAATGACACCGATGGGGTGGAGCTGAAAACTCCTTTCTACTGGAATATCCACCCACAGGCCGACATGTTAATCACTCCGACGTACATGTCTAACCGCGGGTTGTTTATGTCGTTCGAACCGCGTTACCTGACCCAATTTGGTCGCGGTGGCATGGTTCTCGAATATATGGGCAATGACAGTCTTTACCCTGAATATGACAAAAGCTGGGGATTTAATTGGCGTCATACTGGGATCAAGGATCATTGGCTATATGACATAAACTACAGCAAAGTCAGCGACTACAGCTATTTCAACCGCTATACCGATTCGCGGGTGGGTAGTAGAGAAGAAAATACTCTGCTGCAGACCGGACAGGTTTCGTATCGTGATACCAATTGGGATTCCACGCTGACAGTTCGTAGCTTCCAACCATTGAGCCCAAACACCTCTGTGTATAAATTGCTACCTCAATTGGCAGCAACTTATTATCAGCCCAACATTGGTTATGGTTTTGATTTTCATATGCCTGCGCAGCTGAGTAAGTTTGATACTGACGACACAACCAAGCCTAATGCTGTGCGTTTCAATATCGAGCCAACGATTGTCCTGCCCTATAACCTGCCTTGGCTCAGTGCATCGGCGGAAGGTAAGGTATTTTATACCTATTATGACCAGTCCAACATTGAAGGCATAACCAATACCGACGGGAAGAAACTAGAAAAAACGGTATCACGCGCCGTACCTATGGCGCGACTGCATGCCATGGTGACCCTGGAGAGAAATAGCACTTTCTTCGAGACGCCTTACACCCAGACGCTGGAGCCCCAAGTTCAGTACCTTTACATCAAGGATGTCGACCAGTCAGGTATTTATAACCCTGTCGATTATGCCGGTGGTGGCTACGATACAGCTCGCCTACAAACGGATTACTATGGCCTTTTCCGAGCCAATCAGTTCAGCAGTGTCGATTACATCAACCCGGCCAACCAGTTTACGGTGGGCGCAGCAACGCGCTTTTTTGATGATGGCTATAAGGAACGCCTTAATCTGGCCTTTGGCCAGATTTACTATCTAAACCGTTTCGACAGAGAGCAGGACACTGCACTCAACTACTCTGCCTGGGCGATTGAAAGTGAGCTAAATGTAGGCGATAAAGTGTTTGTTCGGGGCTCACTGGAATACGATAGCAATTTAAGCAATCTGCAATTTGGCAATGCCACTGCAGAATATCGCGATGGAGGCTTTTTTGCCCAAACCAGTTACCGCTATGTCTCTAAAAATTATATATCCAGTGCTGTTGGGTTTAGCAACTTAGACCTTATCACAGAGGACGGCATATCCCAGCTCGGCTTTGTTACAGGCTTTCCCTTGACTGAGCGCATGAGTTTTAGTGGCCAGTATTTCCACGATCTGACCCAGGATCTGATGCTGGAAAACCAAGTGGGCATTACTTATCGCTCCGCCTGCTGGGTGATCGGTCTTAGTTACAACGAATACCTGCTGGCGCGCGGTAACATCAACGATGAAGCCAAGTATGACAACAATATCAGCCTCTCCTTCAGCTTACTCGGATTGGGTGCCAATGCAGGATTTGGCTACAGTACCGCGAGTGGCAATGCGCTGGGTTACCGCAACCCATTTGGTCTGAAGAACTAAATTTTTGAGATTTTGGAACAGCAAATGAAAAAATGGACGAAAGCTTTACTGGCCGCAGCAATCTCAGCCAGTTCGATCTCTGTATCAGCGGCACCAGCCGAACTGGATCGCGTCATCACAGTCGTCAATGAGGGTGTGATCCTTTCCAGCGATATCGACGCGTTGAAAAAGACCGTTGCGCTGAATGCCAGCAAAGAAAACCTGCCGCCGCAGGATGTGCTGGAAAAACAGATTCTTGACCAGCTCATTATGGAAGAATTGCAACTCCAGGAAGCACAACGCCTCGGTATTCGCATTGACGACACCCGACTTGAACAAGCGATTGCCGGCATTGCCAAAGAGAGAAACCTGACGGTGGATTCACTGCGCGAAGAACTTAAGCGCAACGGTATCTCATGGTCTGAATACCGTGATCAAATCCGCCGTGAGATGACCATCAGCGAAGCCCGTAATGCGCAGGTACGACGCCGTATCAGCATTCTTCCTCAGGAAGTGGAGTCTCTGGCAGAGCAACTCAATGCCAAAAACCTGGAAAACGTTGAATACCATATCAGTCATATCCAGCTTCGTCTGGATGAAGACGCGCAGAAAACAGAACGCGATGCTGTTGCCGCAAAAGCAAAAGAGTTAGTCACTGAACTGAACAGTGGCCGCGATTTTGCCGCATTGGCACTGGCAAACTCAAAAGGCCCGAAAGCCTTGAATGGTGGTGACTGGGGCTGGATGCGTCTGGAAGAGATGCCAACCATCTTTGCTGACCAAATCAAAAATAACGGTAAAGGCGCGATCATTGGCCCATTCCGTAGTGGCGTGGGTTATCACATCCTTAAAATTGATGATGTGAAAGGGCTGGAATCAGTCGCCGTCACTGAAGTTAAAGCGCGCCATATCCTGATCAAGCCTTCCATTGTACTGAGTGACGACGGCGCGAAACGCCAGCTCAACCGTATGCTGGAACAGATCCAAAACGGCGACAAGACTTTTGAAGAATTGGCAAAACAATACAGCGCCGATCCTGGTTCAGCGGTAAAAGGCGGAGACCTCGGCTGGCAAACAACTGAATTGTATGTTCCCGAGTTTAAAGACAAAGTCGACAACCTGCCTGAAGGTGAGATCAGCGAGCCGTTTAAAACCGTACATGGCTGGCACATTGTTGAAGTACTGGATCGTCGCCAGGCAGACCGTACTGATGCCGCGATGAAAAACCGCGCTTACCGTATGTTGTTGAACCGCAAATTCAACGAAGAAGCGCAAGCCTGGCTGCAGGAGCTCCGCGCGGGTGCCTATGTCGAGCAGGTGGGTAATCTAGATGAAAACAGCTAATCCAAAACGCATTGCCGTCACTCCCGGCGAGCCTGCCGGTGTAGGCCCAGATCTCGTGCTGGCAATGGCTCACGAACAATGGCCACACCAGCTGGTTATTTGTGGCAGTAAAACTCTGTTGGCCGAGCGTGCCAAACAACTCGGTATTGATGTCCGGTTTGAAGATTACAATCCGGATGAGGCACCGAAAGCCCATCAGCCAGGTGTTTTGATCGTTTGTGATGAGCCACTGGCCGCACCTGTGGTTGCAGGACAGCTTAATGAGGCCAACGGTCACTATGTGCTCAACACCCTGACCCGTGCCGCTGAAGGCAATATGCAGGGTGAGTTCGCTGCTGTGGTAACAGGCCCCGTCCACAAGGGTGTGATTAACCGTGCCGGCGTCTCTTTCAGCGGCCACACAGAGTTTTTCCAGCATCATGCCAATGTTCAGCAAGTTGTGATGATGCTGGCCACTGAAGGTCTACGCGTGGCATTAGTGACCACTCACATCCCTCTGGCGTATGTGGCAAAAGCCATTACCGAAGAGCGCCTGTTTCAGGTGATTGAAATTTTGCATGCCGACCTGAAATCAAAGTTCGGTATCGCCAATCCCACCATCTATGTATGTGGCCTCAATCCGCATGCCGGTGAAGATGGCTGCCTGGGACGCGAAGAAATCGACATCATTGAGCCTGCGCTGGACAAACTTCGCGAACAGGGTATGAATCTCGTTGGTCCATTGCCGGCAGATACGCTATTTCAAGACAAATACCTGAAAGATGCCGATGCTGTTTTGGCGATGTATCACGATCAGGGTTTGCCTGTGTTAAAATTCAAAGGATTTGGCAAGTCAGTCAACATTACGCTTGGCCTGCCTTTTATCCGAACTTCAGTAGATCATGGTACCGCATTGGATTTAGCAGGTACCGGAACGGCGGACACTGGAAGCCTGCGGACAGCGCTATCCCACGCCCTCGAATTAGTAGATAAGAAAGCATGAGCGACAAAGTCCATCTGGGTCACCGCGCCCGTAAGCGTTTTGGCCAGAACTTCCTGAACGACCCGTACATCATCGACGGCATTGTTTCCGCCATTAACCCACAGCCGGGTGAAAACCTGGTGGAAATCGGCCCAGGCCTTGGCGCACTGACAGAGCCTGTTGCCCGTGAAGTCGACAAAATGAGCGTGGTTGAACTTGACCGCGATCTGGCTGAGCGTCTGCGCCACCACCCGGAATTGGCCAGCAAACTGACCATTTATGAAGGTGATGCCATGAAGTTTGACTTCGCATCGCTGTCATCAGAAGAACATCCACTGCGTATTTTCGGCAACCTGCCGTACAACGTCTCTACGCCACTGATGTTCCACCTGTTCACGTTTGCAGGCAAAGTGAAAGACATGCACTTTATGCTGCAAAAAGAGGTGGTAAACCGACTGGCTGCGGGCCCTAACAGCAAAGCCTATGGCCGACTGACTGTCATGGCGCAATACTACTGCAAAGTGGTTCCTGTACTGGAAGTGCCACCAAGTGCATTCAAACCTGCACCGAAAGTGGACTCAGCAGTCGTACGCCTTATCCCACACAAAGAACTGCCGCACCCAACCACCAGCTTGAAGTGGCTGGAGCGTGTGTGTCGTGAAGGCTTCAACCAACGCCGTAAAACTGTGCGTAACTGCTACAAATCACTGGTTGATGCTGAGACTCTGGAATCGTTGGGCATCAACCCACAAGCACGTCCGGAAAGCCTGACGCTGGCACAATTCGTCGCGCTGGCAAACTGGATGGATGCCAACCAAAACGCATAATTGCAGGGAATCTATCAGGGATGATAAACAATAATTTTTCGGTTCGGGTTGTGACGCATTTTGTTGAAGAGCAATCCGAGCCGGATAACCAACGTTATGTGTTTTCCTACACCATCACGGTTGAAAATCTGGGTGAAGAACAAGCCCAGTTACTTCGCCGCAAATGGCTGGTTACCGATGCCAACGGCAAAAAGCTGGTCATTGAAGGCGAAGGCGTGGTGGGTGAACAGCCCGTGATTAAAGCTGGCGATGAATATACCTACACCAGTGGTACAGTTCTGGAAACGCCTGTCGGCGCGATGCAGGGCTTCTATACCATGGTGGACGCAAACGACAACGAGTTTGACATCGAAGTCTCACCGTTTCGCCTCGCTATTCCCAATATCCTCCACTAGGAACGTTTGTGGCTACTTACCTTGTCGGTGACATACAGGGGTGCTTTACCGATCTTATCGCCCTGTTAGAAGACGTTGATTTTGACCGCCAGCGCGATCACCTCTATATCGCCGGCGATCTTGTCGCCCGCGGCCCGGACTCACTCTCTGTCCTGCGCTTTGTTAAATTACTGGGTGCTCACGGGCATACCGTGCTGGGTAACCATGATCTACATCTTCTCGCTGTGTCTGAAGGGATCATGAAACCCAAAGCCAAGGACAAAACCCTGCCAATCCTTGAAGCGGAAGACAGGGAAGAGTTGCTCCACTGGCTACGCCAGCAGCCCCTTTTGCTGCATGTTGAAAAGTCCAATACCACCCATTCGGGTTTTGTCATGAGCCATGCGGGTATTTCACCAGATTGGGACTTGGCCACCGCAAAGTCCTGCGCCTCGGAAGTTGAGTCCGTATTACGCAGTGACAGATACCAATGGCTACTGGAAAAGATGTACGCCAATGAGCCTGCGATGTGGTCTGAGTCCTTATCGGGCATTGAGCGATACCGTTATACGATCAATGCGCTGACCCGCATGCGTTACTGCACGCCGGACGGCCGTTTGGATATGGCCTGTAAACTGCCACCCCATCAAATCAATGATGGCTCCCTTATCCCATGGTTTGAGATGCCAAACCGCCAACCCATCGCACCAATGCAAGTATTTGGGCATTGGGCAGCTCTGGGCGGTGTGATGAAAAACAATGTATTGGGACTCGACACTGGCTGTGTCTGGGGCGGAGCAATGACCATGATGCGGTGGGAAGACGGGCAAGTATTTTCACGTCCCTGCCCGGTACATGCTGGCTGATCAGTGACGCTCTAACACCACAAAATCCATGTCATAGCGGTTTTTCTCATCTGCCTGATAGTGTTCGCTATGCGTGATCAACCAGCCTTCGCCCCAATCAGGAAAACAGGTATCACCGTCAATCTCGGCATCAATGTGCGTGATATAAAGGCGGTTTGCGCGGGGCAGACAAGCAGCATAGATGGTACCGCCACCGATGATCACAGCTTCCTCAACACCTTCCACCAGTGCTAATGCTGCATCAATGCTGGTCACGCTTTCAACGCCCTCTGCGCACCAGTCAGCGTCACGGCTGACAACAATATTGCGGCGACCAGGCAGCGGGCGGCCGATAGATTCATAGGTTTTACGTCCCATGATCACCGGTTTGCCCAAAGTATTTTGCTTAAACCAAGCGAAATCAGCCGGCAAATGCCATGGCATAGCGTTGTCCTTGCCTATCACCCGTCCCTTTGCCATGGCGGCAATCATACTGATCTTCATCCGGTTACTCTTTATCTGTTAAACACATATCTTTGCAATGAAGCGCCATGCTACACCACAGGTTTTCGCCGGTAAAACAAAAGCCCCGGCATCGCAAGGCCAATCGCCAACGCAGCAATGACAAATAACGCCTTACTGCCATTGTTGATCAAAGTCGCCAACAATGCGTCACTGAACCCCAGGCTGTTCATTTCCACCAACGCGATCATGGCCTTGAAAGCGAATACGCCCGGCACCATGGGGATAATTGCAGCCACTGTGAACACCTTGGGGTGTGCCAGCAGACGCTGCGACCAATACACGCCAATCATGCCGACCAGCGTCGCCCCGAACAGACTTGCCCATTCAATCGATACACCATAGTGCATCAGCAAAAAGCGGCTACCGTGCCCAAGGGCGCCCAAAATGGCACAGTATTTGAGTGCTTTGACCGGCACATTGAACACCAGACCGAATCCGATCGCAGGGATCGCCGCAAAAAACATGTCATGCAATAGCGCAAACATAAGGCTCATAACCACCCCCAGATACCGGTCAGGTTCATTGCCGCGACAATACCAAGACAGGTTGCCAACGACAGCAAACTCGCCATGACCCAACGGGCGATGCCCATATTCACATACCCTTTCACCATGTCAGAAACGGCATTGATGAGCGGGAAACCCGGTACCAACATCAATACCGAGGATGCCATCGCCAGATAGGGCTGGTTACCGATTTCCTGCATTGCCCCAAAGCTGGAGATCAAGGTGGTGACAAACGCGGTAATACCAAAATTCACTAAGGGATTGAAATGGCGGTGAGCCACCTCCTGGCGTACCAGCATGCCGAAAAAGGAAGCGACAAAGGTGATAAAAAATACAGGAAAATCACCGCCAGCGAGGCGGCTGAAACTGGCACAGGAGAGGCCAACCATTACCGCCACCAGCCAGCGGTTATAGCGATCCGGTGAGAGTCGCGCCAAACGTTTTTTTACGCTGTGGCGATCCAGCAATGCCTTTTCTGTCATGATCAGAATGCGCTGGATCTCCGTGATCACCCGCATGTTGATCCCGCGATCCGGGCAACGCCTTGCGGTAGTAATACAGTGCTGATGGGTAATGGTGGTGATCACCATGGAACTGGCTGACAATGAGATCTCGACACTGTCCAGCCCAAGGGCAACCCCAAGGCGACAACAGATATCGCTGACAAGCTTACTTTCCGCGCCATGTTGCAGCAGCATTTGCCCAACCTGACTGACAATCCTGGATATATCGCGCTGAACCGGCTCACGCATAAATGGTATGTCTTGCAACCGTCTTTCCTCCCTGAAACACACCGCTTCCTGTTTTTACGCCACCTTGAGCCACTTTACTTTGATTTGGACGAAAAAAAACCGCCTTTGCGAGGCGGTTTTTTATTTGTCTGTCATTACGGACGGTAGATGATCTCGACGTCGTAGTCGTCTTCGTTCCAATCATCCCAGTCATCATCGTCGTCATCGAACTTGGACTGTTTCTTGATTTCCTGCTCGTGGTAATCGTCCCATTTGAACTCGACCTTGGCTTCTTCAGGTTCTTCTTGCTCAAGCTGTGCAGGCAGCGAGTCGATGAATTCCATCAGATCGTAAGTCAGTTGCTGGGTATTACCTTTGTTGATAGCAGAAATTGCGTAATACGGTTCATCCCATGCCAGCGCTTCCAGCACACGTTCGATCTGCGCTTCAGCGTCTTCTTCGCTCATCAGATCGAGCTTGTTGAAGACGATCCAGCGAGGTTTGTCAGCCAGTTTATCGCTGTAACGCTGAAGCTCTTCGATGATCGTGAAGGCATTGTCCACCGGATCAGAACCATCAACAGGCATCAGATCGATCATGTGGAGCAGCACGCGGCAACGCTCAAGGTGTTTCAGGAAGCGAATACCCAGACCCGCACCTTCGGCCGCACCTTCAATCAGGCCAGGAATGTCTGCGACAACGAAGCTCTTGTTGTCAGCAACACGCACCACGCCCAGGCTTGGCACCAACGTCGTAAACGGATAGTCCGCCACTTTCGGTTTTGCCGCAGACACTGCACGGATGAAGGTCGATTTACCTGCGTTAGGCAGACCCAGCATACCCACGTCAGCCAGCAGCAGAAGCTCCAGACGCAGATGACGCAACTCACCCTTAGTACCCATCGACTTCTGGCGAGGAGCACGGTTTACAGACGATTTGAAACGGGTATTACCCAGACCGTGCCAGCCACCTTTGGCAACCATCACTTTCATACCGTGGTGAGTCAGATCCGCGATGATCTCGCCGGTATCTTCATCCACTGCTCGGGTACCCACAGGCACGTTTAGCACCAGATCGTCACCACGCTTACCGGTACAGTTACCGCCACGACCGTTTTCGCCTCGGCCAGCTGCATGGAAGCGTTCAAAGCGATAATCAATCAGCGTATTAAGGTTTTCATCCGCCAGCAGGTAGACGTCACCACCATCGCCGCCGTCACCACCGTCCGGGCCACCTTTAGGTACGTATTTTTCGCGACGGAAGCTTACGGTACCGTTACCGCCGTCTCCCGCTTCAACGCGGATCACCGCTTCATCTACAAATTTCATTTTTCCTCTCCATCCCCTGCACCACCTGCAAGCAGCAAGGTATTACGTGTCTTTGGGTTAACAATGGCGATTTATGCAGTCACATGACACTGAACATCTTTAACGATCTTAGGATCAAAAACCGTCAAAGGTTCACAATCAACGCCCAGATTGGTATGACGAATCGCTTCGTGACACCTGTGGCGCATACGTGACGCTTTCTACCTTTAGGTGGAAAAGCGCACCTGCTTGTGGCTGCGTTACCATGCTCTCGGTTGTTGTATAACTAAATCACATCAATCGAAAAGTCATTTGGGTATACAACAAAAAGCCCCGCCGTAAGGCAGGGCTTCAGAATCAGTATCGAGTGCTATTATTCAGCTTCGATGCTAACGAACTTACGGTTTTTAGGACCTTTAACTTCGAATTTCACTTTGCCATCAGACAGAGCGAACAGAGTGTGGTCTTTACCGCAGCCTACGTTAGTGCCCGCGTGGAACTTAGTACCACGTTGACGAACGATGATGTTACCTGCCAGAACAGATTCACCACCGAAGCGCTTAACACCCAGACGTTTGCTTTCTGAATCACGGCCGTTACGAGTAGAACCGCCAGCTTTTTTGTGTGCCATTTATCTCTTCTCCTAAATTAAGCGCTGATGCCAGTGATTTTGACTTCAGTGAACCACTGACGGTGGCCCATTTGCTTACGAGAATGCTTACGACGACGGAACTTAACGATTTTAACTTTGTCGCCACGACCGTGAGTAACTACTTCAGCAGTTACTTTACCGCCTGCTACGAACGGTGCACCAACGGTGATTTCTTCGCCGTTAGCTACCAGCAGAACAGAATCAAACTCAACAGTTGAGCCAGTTTCAACGTCTAGCTTTTCCAAGCGAATAGTTTGGCCTTCGCTCACACGGTGTTGTTTACCACCACTTTGGAAAACTGCGTACATGGTTTTCTCCGCATTTCCGCACAGCCTACTGCGTATAAAAAGTGTGCAGTGAGGGGTGCGCATTTAATTCATCAATAGGGCGCGAATTCTACGGTAAGAATCGCTTTCTGGCAAGGGGGTAATGAAAGAAAATTGGTGAAAAGCTGTTCACCATCTTTAAGCCCTTTTTTTGCCAACAATGTTACTGTGTCGAGCTTTGAATTTTAGTGTACTATCAACGCAAAAACGAGAGCTGCGAACAGCAATCTTCCCTTGGACCGGACGCATCAATGGATTTTAACACCATCCAAGCACTGACTGCCGATGACATGGCAAAAGTGGATACCAAAATACTCGCGCAACTGAATTCTGACGTCGCCCTGATCAACCAGCTGGGCTTTTACATAGTCAGTGGTGGCGGCAAACGCTTGCGCCCTATTCTGGCGGTATTGTCAGCCAAAGCGCTGAACTATCAGGGCGAAGGTCATATCACGGCCGCTGCGTTTATCGAATTCATTCACACGGCAACACTGCTGCATGATGACGTCGTCGATGAATCTGACCTGCGTCGGGGCAAAGCCACTGCCAATGCCATGTTTGGAAATGCAGCAAGTGTCTTGGTCGGCGATTACATCTACACCCGCTCCTTCCAAATGATGACCGAGCTTCGATCGTTAAGGATCCTTGATCTGATGAGCGAAGCCACCAATGTGATCGCGGAAGGCGAAGTGCTGCAGCTGATGAACTGCAACGATCCCGACACCACCGAAGAAAGCTACATGCAGGTGATCTACTCTAAAACTGCACGTCTTTTTGAAGCGGCGACCCAGATCGGCGCGATCCTCGCGGATGCCAACGATGAAATTGAAACCGCGATGAAAGATTATGGCCGCTACCTCGGTACTGCCTTCCAGCTTATTGACGATGTGATGGATTACACCTCACAAGGTGATGAGATGGGCAAGAATACCGGCGATGATCTTGCCGAAGGCAAGCCTACCCTGCCACTGCTTCACGCGATGCAAAACGGGAATGACGCTCAGGCTGCCATGATCCGTGAAGCGATCGAACAGGGCAACGGCCTGGATAAGCTGGAGGCTATTTTGGCCTGTATGCAGGAAGTAGGATCATTGGAATACTCCCGCCTACGCGCAGAAGAAGAAGCGGACAAAGCCATTGCGGCGTTGGCACCGCTACCGGAATCTGACTACAAAGAAGCGCTCAAGGCGCTGGCACACATCGCTGTGCGCCGTAAGAAGTAGCAACGGGACAAGCAATACAGAAAAAGCGGCTGTTAAGCCGCTTTTTTGCTATCTGGCGAGGTGATTACTTCACAAATTCTTCGCCCAGTGCGATGTCTTTGCGCAGTGTGTCCAGCATGCTGTCCAGCGCATTTTGCTCGTACGCGCTCAGAGGGCCATGGTCGAGGATCTCTTCCACACCGTTTTTGCCCAAACGTACTGGCTGTGCGAAGAAACGCGCGTACTTGCCGTCGCCTTCCACATACGCACACTCAACCACATCTTGCTCACCTTGAGCAGCGCGTACCAGCGACAGACCAAAACGGCACGCCGCTTGACCCATAGACAGGGTTGCAGAACCGCCACCAGCTTTCGCTTCTACCACTTCCGTACCCGCATTTTGGATACGTGGTGTCAATGCAGCAACTTCTTCCTCAGTAAAGGTAACACCTTCAACCTGAGACAGCAGAGGCAGGATGGTCACGCCAGAGTGGCCACCGATCACAGGAACGCGCACTTGGCCTGGATCTTTGTCTTTCAGTTCCGCAACGAAGGTTTCAGAGCGGATGATATCCAGCGTAGTGACACCAAACAGACGGTTCTTATCGTAAACGCCTTTGGCTTTCAGCACTTCTGCCGCAATCGCAACCGTGGTGTTCACAGGGTTGGTGATAATACCGATCAGTGCTTTCGGGCACACATCTGCGATTTTTTCAGCCAGAGAACGAACGATCCCCGCGTTCACGTTGAACAGATCTGAACGATCCATGCCAGGCTTGCGTGCCACACCGGCAGAGATCAGAACCACGTCCGCACCTTCAAGTGCTGGTGTTGGATCCTCACCGCAGTAACCTTTAATTGATACCGGCGTTGGGATGTGGCTCAGATCAACAGCAACGCCCGGCGTAACCGGAGCGATGTCGTAAAGTGCCAGATCTGAACCCGCAGGCAGACGGTTTTTCAAAAGCAGGGCTAAAGCTTGACCAATGCCACCAGCGGCGCCAATCACAGCAACTTTCATTTCGTTCTCCTTATATACGATTATTGTTATTTCAGACCTTCTTTGATGCAGGACCTGTCAGCATTGAAGTGTTCTACATGACTGACACCCCAGCACGCATTACGATCCTGAATGCATGATACGTGCGTTCCGTCGGGTACGACAAGTTAATCAGCCTGAGGATAAGCCCCGCTTCTCATTTTTCCCGTCGAGGCATTCTGCCCCTGTTGAAAGGTGATAGGTGCGTCACTTTACCGCTGATTTTATTGCCCACGACTGAATCACTATGCAAGAATGCGCCATCCTGACACGGGGAAGAAATAAGAAATATGCGCAATTCAGATAAACAAGATCAGTTAGTGAAGGCATTTAAAGCCATCCTAAAAGAAGAGAAATTCAGCTCACAGGGTGAAATTGTAGATGCTCTGAAAGCGCAGGGCTTCGACAACATCAACCAGTCAAAAGTCTCCCGCATGCTGACCAAATTTGGCGCAGTGCGTACCCGCAATGCCAAAATGGAAATGGTCTACTGCCTGCCGGTTGAGCTTGGTGTCCCGACAACCAGCAGCCCGCTGAAAGAATTGGTGATGGACATCGATTACAACGATGCTCTGGTTGTGATCCACACAGGCCCAGGTGCTGCACAACTGATTGCCCGCCTGCTGGACTCACTGGGTAAGGCTGAAGGCATTTTGGGTGTTGTGGCCGGTGACGACACAATTTTCATCACCCCAACCCGCTCAACCACCACAGCACGCCTGTTTGACGCGGTGTGCGGACTGTTCGATTACAGCCGCTAAGCCCTTACCTTTCGTAATGCCACAACAGGCAGGCCGCTTTCCTAAGCAGCCTGCCTGTTTGTTTATCCAATTCCTGGAGCGTGGCACAAAATATCCTCTCATAATTAAGAGTTTCTGGTTTTTATCTTCTTATCGCCCACAAATCACAGCGAAAAACCATGACAAAAGGTTTCACCAGTTTTAAATTTTGGAAAATAATTTGTTATCATTCGCGATTGATACATCCAATTTTAACAAAATAAACCGAGTCTTAACGGACAACTATTCGCGACTTAGACCCTCAGAAGATGAAAATCAGGTGATACTTCGTACACCGCCCTACTTTATCCGCACAATGCGGATTGTTTACATCCGATGTCAGGTCTTTTTACACTTTTACTTGCCGATTAAAGGACAATGGCATGACGAAGACGACCGAGACACCGCAAGAAGCGCAGGACATTGTCGCTCAAGCGGACACCGGAGCCCGTGCTCCGTCTGGTATACCGGGTAAAATCCTTTGGTTTGTTCCACTATGCTGGTCTATTTTCCAGCTTTGGTATGCCTCTCCCTTTACCGTCGCGCTCAATGATACCGAAGCACGATCCATTCACTTGGCATTTGCCATCTTTCTGGCATTTACAGCCTACCCAGCCCTGAAAAGTTCACCGCGCGACCATATCCCCCTTCAGGATTGGTTGTTTGCTTTAGCCGGAAGCTTTGCCGCTGGCTACCTGTTCCTGTTTTATGCTGAATTGGCAGGACGCGCTGGTGCGCCAACTCAGATGGACATTATTGTCTCTGTTACGGGGATGATTTTGCTGCTTGAAGCCACACGGCGCGCGTTAGGTCCGCCGCTGATGGTGGTCGCACTGGTGTTTCTGGTGTACACCTTCGCCGGCCCCTACATGCCTGACGTGATTGCGCACAAAGGCGCCAGCTTGAACAAAACCATGTCCCACATGTGGCTGACAACGGAAGGTGTGTTCGGTGTTGCCCTGGGTGTATCTACCTCATTTGTTTTCCTGTTTGTGCTTTTTGGCGCTTTGCTGGATCGCGCAGGCGCAGGGGGCTACTTCATCAAAGTCGCTTTCTCATTGCTTGGTCATATGCGTGGTGGCCCTGCAAAGGCAGCGGTGGTAGCGTCAGGCCTTTCAGGATTGATTTCAGGCTCTTCCATTGCAAACGTGGTCACTACTGGGGTGTTCACCATTCCCCTGATGAAGCGAGTTGGTTTCCCCGGCACCAAAGCGGGCGCCGTTGAAGTAGCTGCGTCCACTAACGGTCAGTTGACCCCGCCTATTATGGGTGCAGCAGCTTTCCTGATGGTGGAATACGTGGGCATTCCTTATATCGAAGTGATTAAAGCAGCGATCCTGCCAGCGCTCATTTCCTATATCGCCCTCATCTATATTGTCCACCTGGAAGCGTGTAAGGCTGGGATGACTGGGCTTCCCCGTCGTCACACCTCGACTTTCCTGCAGTCTCTGATGAGCTTTGTAGTCATTGTGATTGGTATTTGTGTACTCAGCCTGGCTGTTTACTATGGTATTGGCTGGACCAAAGATGTGTTTGGCGCTGCAGCAAGCCCAATCATTGCAGTCGCCATCTTTATTGCCTATGTCGCATTGGTCCGTTATTCGGCGCAGTACAAAAAAGAAGCGGTAGAAGATCCCGCTGACACAGACCTTTCAGAGTTACCAGACCCAGGTCCAACCGCGCGCTCAGGTCTCTACTACCTACTGCCGATTGTGGTCTTGGTTTGGTGTCTGATGGTTGAGCGCTTCTCACCGGGGCTGTCCGCATTCTGGGCAACCTTGTTTATGATGTTCATTGTCATCACTCAGCGCCCGCTGTTTGCTTTCTTCCATGGTGAATCGAATTTCGGCGAAGAAATCAAAAATGGTTTCGTCGACTTGGCTGAAGGCTTCGTTGCTGGCGCGCGTAACATGATTGGTATCGGTGTGGCGACGGCTGCTGCAGGTATCGTGGTGGGTGTAGTTACCCTGACCGGTATCGGCTTGGTGATGACAGATTTCGTTGAGTTCATCTCCGGCGGTAACATCATGCTGATGTTGCTGTTCACTGCCATCATCAGTTTGATTCTGGGTATGGGGTTGCCAACCACCGCAAATTACATCGTGGTATCCACCCTGATGGCCCCGGTAATCGTGACACTGGGCGCGCAGGAAGGCCTGATCATCCCATTGATTGCTGTGCATCTTTTCGTGTTTTACTTCGGTATTCTGGCGGATGATACCCCGCCAGTCGGTCTGGCAGCGTTTGCCGCCGCCGCGATTGCCAAGTCCGATCCGATCAAAACTGGTATTCAGGGTTTTACCTACGATATCCGTACCGCCATCCTGCCGTTTATGTTTATCTTCAACACCCAGTTGCTGTTGATGGACATTGAAGGCCCTGTGCATCTTCTGCTGACGATAGGTTCAGCCGTGATCGCCATGCTGGTGTTCTCTTCGGCGACACAAGGATGGTGGTTTACCCGAAATACATGGTGGGAAACGCTGCTTATGCTGCTGATCACATTCTCACTGTTCCGTCCCGGTTACTGGTGGGATCAGGTGTATCCACCCACCAATGATTACCCAGGCTCGTCTATCATTGAAGTGGCAGAAAAACTGCCAAATGGTCAAACGCTTAACCTACAGGTTCGCGGTGAAACCATTGACGGCGACTTGGTGACCAAGCATGTTCACCTGCCTATTGACTACAAAGAGGCGGAAGGCTTGGCGCGTGTCCTTTCAACCGGCTTGGAACTTCGCGATGAAGATGGCGCTCAGGTGGTTGATATGGTGCAGTGGGGAAGCCCAGCATCGGACGCCGGTATCGACTTTGACTGGGAGGTTGTTCAGGTAAGTACGCCAGCCGAGCGCCCAGCGAAAGAGTGGGTATTTGTGCCAACCCTGCTGCTGTTGGCTGCCATGGCGTGGAACCAACGCCGCCGTGCTAACAGAGAGAAACAACAAACCGCGTAAACAGCCCGGGGCGCAAGCCCTGGTCACTACCACCAAAGAGAGTAGACGACATGTATAAACACATTCTGGTCCCTGTTGATTTGAATGATGAAAGTTTCGCTGACAAAGCGGTTGAGCACGCGGTTTGGCTGTCAGGGCAAACAGGTGCTACCTTGCACCTTCTGACTGCCCTACCGGGTATTCATAATTCCATGGTGCAATCTTACTTCCCGGAAGATGCTGCACGGAAAATGAAGCAGGATGTGAAAAACAACCTCAAGGCATTTGCTGAGCGAATGGTGCCACACGGCGTGGCGTATGACATTTCGGTAGCGGAAGGTAAGCCTTACAAAGCGATCGTGAAAACGGCAGAAGCGCTGGGCTGTGATTTGATTGTCATGCCAAGCCACAAGCGATCAAAAGCCAATAAGCTCATCATTGGCTCTGTGGCATCCAAAGTCCTGGAGCAATCAAAAGTGAGCGTCCTGATCATGAAGCCCCAGGGCTAACCTTTAGGTTTCAGTTAAAAAAATGGGCGGTGTCATCACCGCCCATTTTTTATTTTGTATCACGCTGATCATAACCCCAGCGAGGCACCAGCACCTGCTCGATCCCCAGGTGATCAAGAATTCGCGCCACCATAAAGTCGACCAGATCCTCGATGGATGTCGGCTGGTGATAAAAACCCGGCGCAGCGGGCATAATGGTCACGCCCATTTGCGACAACTTAAGCATGTTCTCAAGGTGCAGGGTCGAAAACGGCGTTTCACGCACCACCAGCACCAGCTGGCCGCGCTCTTTGAGTACCACATCTGCTGCACGCTCAGCGAGATTGTCCGACATACCATGAGCAATCGCTGCCAGCGAACCGGCCGAGCAAGGACACACCACCATTTTCTTCGGCGCTGCAGAGCCTGAAGCTACCGGAGAGAACCAGTCTTCCTTGCCGCACACCACCAGTTTATCCGTGGGTGCATTCAGGTGTTCAACCAACGCGGCTTTCGCTGCATCCGGCCCTGACGGAAGCTTAAGGCCGTGTTCAGTTGCCAGCACCACACGCGCCGCAGAGGAAACCAGCAGAAACACTTCGTAGTCCGCCGCCAGCAGGCATTCCAGCAAACGCAGTCCATAAGGCGCACCCGAAGCACCGCTCCAGGCCAGTGTGATACGTTTGTCGTTGTCGCGATGTGCCATGCTGTCCCTATTTACCTTGTTCCAGTGCCGCTTTCAGTTTGTCATGAATACCGCCGAAACCGCCGTTACTCATCACCAGTATAACGTCATCTTCACGCGCTTCACCGGCAATACCTGCCACCAGCGCATCAATCTCATCATAGGTCTGTGCCGGCGCTTTACATGCCTGCGCCACCTCTTTGACTGACCATTTGATGTTGTCCGGCTGGAACAGCATGACCACATCCGCTGTGTCCAGAGACGGTGCAATATCATCTTTGTGCACGCCCAGTTTCATGGTGTTGGAACGAGGCTCCAGCACCGCCAGAATGCGGCGTTCACCCACTTTGGCGCGCAGTCCTTCCAGCGTGGTTTTGATCGCCGTCGGATGATGGGCAAAATCGTCGTAAACCGTCACACCGTTGAAATCACCTTTGTGCTCAAGACGGCGCTTGGTGTTAATAAAGCGTCCCAGCGCTTCACAGGCCAAATCCGGCGTCACGCCGACATGGCGCGCAGCAGCAATGGTCATCAGGGCGTTGCTGACGTTGTGATCCCCCACCAGCTCCCAGTTTACAGTACCCACCTTTTCACCATTGAACGACACGGCAAACACACTGCCATCAGCGGTTTGTTTATCCGCTTTCCAGATACCGTCTTCACCGGCAAATTCCAGTTCACTCCAGCAGCCCATTTTCAGGGTATCCGCCAGGTTAGCATCGCCCGACGGCGCAATGATGCGACCAATGCCCGGCACTGTGCGCACTAAATGATGGAACTGGCGCTTGATAGCATCCAGATCATCAAAGATATCGGCATGATCGAATTCGAGGTTATTGAGGATCAGTGTGCGCGGGTGGTAGTGAACAAACTTCGAACGCTTATCGAAAAAAGCACTGTCATATTCGTCGGCTTCCACCACGAAAAACATGGTTTCGCCTAGTCTCGCCGACACGCCGAAATTCCCCGGTACACCGCCAATCAAAAAGCCAGGCTGGTAGCCGCAATCTTCCAGCACCCATGCCAGCATACTGGCTGTGGTGGTTTTGCCATGAGTCCCTGCTACCGCCAGCACCCAGCGATCTTTGAGCAGGAAGTCCAGCAGCCACTGCGGGCCAGAAGTGTAATTGAGGTTATTGTTCAGTACGTATTCCACGCAAGGGTTGCCTCGGCTCATCGCATTGCCGATCACTACCAGATCCGGTGCGGGATCAAGCTGGGATGGGTCATAACCCTGAATGATCTCAATGCCTTGAGATTCCAGCAGCGTGCTCATTGGCGGGTAAACGTTGGCGTCACAACCGGTCACCTTGTGGCCGAGCTGTCTTGCCAGAATGGCTGCACCACCCATAAAGGTGCCGCAAATCCCTAAAATGTGAATATGCATAAGGTTCCGTCAGCTGTGAAACGTGACTTTTGTCGGAAGAAGGTGTTTTGCTCACACTTCCCGACATGTCCAAATTACTTCGATACGAATAAAAAGTTATGCGCTATAAACTTTGTAACAGGTTGATTTCCAGCGCGCGTAAATAGCGGACTTTTGCCCGCCCTAGCGTTGCTTGTCACCGTGGAGACAAAGTTATTTTTCCGGCACCGCCTGCTTGAATAAATCACCGGCGCCGCACCGCTTGCGACTTTGTTTTCCAGCATCTTACCCAAGAATTGAACCATAGACATCAAAAGGATCTGAAATGTCAGATATGCGTACCCTCGGCGAATTCATTGTTGAAAAGCAACATGAGTACCCGCACGCCAGCGGCGAGTTAAGCTCGTTGCTGTCCTCTATCCGCTTGGCTGCCAAAATCGTTAACCGCGAGATCAACAAAGCCGGACTGGCGGATATCACCGGTGCCTTTGGCAGCGAAAACGTTCAGGGAGAAGAACAACAAAAACTCGACGTTTACGCCAACGAGAAATTCAAAGCAGCCATGGCCGCCCGCGATCAGGTATGTGGTGTGGCCAGTGAAGAAGAAGACGAGGCCGTGATCTTTGACACTGAACTTGGTCACAACGCCAAGTACGTGATCTTGATGGATCCCCTCGATGGTTCATCCAACATTGATGTGAATGTCTCTGTCGGCACCATTTTTTCTATCTACCGCCGCGTGTCACCGATAGGCCAGCCCGCCACGATTGAAGACTTCCTCCAGCCAGGAAACCAGCAGGTCGCCGCCGGCTACATTATCTACGGCTCCTCCACCATGTTGGTTTACACCACAGGTAACGGCGTGCACGGTTTTACCTACGACCCATCCATCGGTGCGTTTTGCCTGTCACACGAAAACATGCGCATCCCGGAAGATGGCACCATTTATTCCATCAACGAAGGCAACTATATCCGCTTCCCTCTGGGGGTGAAAAAGTACATCAAGTACTGCCAGGAGAATGTGCCGGAAGAAAATCGCCCTTACACCTCGCGCTACATCGGCTCACTGGTGTCAGATTTTCACCGCAATATGCTGAAAGGCGGCATGTACCTCTACCCGAGCACTGCAGCATACCCAAGCGGTAAACTCCGCCTGCTTTACGAGTGCAACCCGATGGCCTTTATCATCGAGCAGGCCGGTGGGAAGGCTTCTGACGGTGCGCGTCGTATTATGGATATCAAACCTGTCGAGCTGCACCAGCGCGTGCCTTTCTTTGTCGGCTCAACCAACATGGTGAACAAGGTGGAAGAGTTCCTCGAAAACTTCCCCGACGAAGAGTAAGCCCTGCAACCCTGAAAAAGGAAAGCCCGGCGAAGATCCCGGGCTATTTTGTTTAAAGCGGTTTACTTGATACTGAACTGGTACAGCAGATCGACCGCATTGTCCGCACCAGAAACCGCCTCCAGATAGAGGTTTTTCAGCAGGCGATAGCGGACAGTAAATTCTGGCAGGCTGGTAAAGATCCCCACACCGTATTTCACCTGCAGACCCGGCAAAATATAACCCGACACTTCCACTTTCTCGTCACCTCCGCTGCCGGAGGTGTCCAGCGACAAGTCCTGCACGCCGAACGCTTCGCCCAACTCGCCCACCAGCTTGCCGCTTTGTGCCAGCCCCAGGCCGATCAGCATCGAGGTCATGGCATTACCGTCAGATTCGCTGTCGAGGTTGCGCCCGCGCACCAGGTAGGACAGAGCGTTTGCCTGTGGCATCGCCGGGTCGGAAAACACACTCACTTCCGGTGCATCAGCAGGACCGGTTACCCGGATCCCCGCCTCCACACCATCTTCAATGGCGTTCGGATTGCGGATCGCCTCGACCTGCAGATACGGCTGCTCCGGTGGGCCATTGAACAAGATCTGGCCTTTCTTGATCACCAGATCCTGACCGAATGATCGATAGGTACCGTCTTGCAGATTGATATCACCGTTTACGCTCGGGCCCCGGCTGTTGCTGGCCACATCCAGTTTACCCACCAGCAGGGTTTTCAGGCCAAAAGCTTCTAGTCGCACATCATCCCCGATATTGACGGAAATATTGGCGTTGAGGTTAAGCGGTGTCGACGACGGCGGCGTGACCGGTTTCAATTCGTTGTTGAGGATAACGACATCGCTTGATACCTGAACCGCCGAATCCGGCAGCTTGTCCACCACGATACGTCCCCAAGGCACATCAACATTCCCTTGTACATTCACTCTGTCCGGCGATGCGTTCAGGGTCATATCCGGGCTGACCTCCAATGCCACCATCGGAGGTACCACTACCTTGAGGCGCTGTCCCTTCACATTCAGCGACGCCAGCCAGGCATCCAGTTTTTGCCAGTCAGCAGCGCCGGTCAGCATGAGGTCGCCATCCGGGGTTTTAATGTCACCGTCAATCTTGCCGTTGGTGCCATTGAAAGCCAGCGTTACCTGCCCCTCTCGCACTTCAATCGGCGCATCCAGGCTTTGCAGGCTGAGACCGGACAGCACAATCTTGCCGTTGGCGGTTGGCGCGCTTACGTCGCCATTGAGCGAGACATTCCCGTCCAGCACACCGGTTAGCTTGCTGTCCTCTCCCAACGCGGAAGCCAGCATATCCAGATTGATCTTGTTGATACCGAAGGTGCTCTGCAGGGGACGGTTTTTGCCTGACAGGTTGCTCATCACCGCATCCAGTGTCACGTTGCCATTGTCAGTCAGATCCAGCAGCAGCTTGGCTGTCAGCTTGTCATCCGCCAGTACCGTGTTCAGATAGACATTGTTCCAGCCAATCACCAGCGGCGCATCCAGTTGCTCGGTAACCTGCCCTTTTGGCAAGGTAACGGTAGCATTAACTGTCGGCAGCGCATTGGGTTTCCATCCAATGCTGGCATTGGCATTCAGGCTGCCGGATATCGTGGTCGTGATAGGCAGGAATGACTGCAGGATATCAAGGTTGAATTTATCAATTGAGACCTGCGCCTGGCCTTTGTCCGTCACCTTGACCGGTTTGTCCAGACAGGCACGGCTCTGGTTCTGTGCCCAGCAAAATGCGCCGACATCCACTTCACTGGTTTTGATATCGACATTGATAGGCACATCATCGACCAGCTTCCATGGGCCAACCGGCGTGGTGAGAGACGATGCATACAGCGCTCCTTTCCAGCCTTGTTCACGGTCAAATCGGCCGCGTACAGAAAGGTCTGCCCCCACAGGTTTACCTTTGACCTGAAGTGATACCGTCTGGTCGCCTTCATCCCCCGAGGCCCGCAATGCCAACGAGGAGATATCAACGCCTTCGGCACTGATATCATTCACATCCACGATAAGACCACCACCGACCAGAGGGAACGGGGTCACGGAGCCGCGGATATTAACGCTGCCAACAGATACCAGCTCTTCCCAACGCAGGGATTTGGCTGCCAGAGTCAGTGCTGCTGTCGGTTTTTCTACCGTACCGGTCAGTGCGACGTTGCCTTTGATTGACCCTTTCGCGCCGGGCAAGGAAGCAGACATCTTGGGCAGATTCAACGCCACATCGAGCTTGAGCGCTTTATCGACCTGGCCTTTGACCGTCACCTGATTCGGACCATGGCTGAGCAATAAGCCGTTGGTCTCCAGCAACAAATCCCCTTTGCCCTCTCGGTCAGACGCATCCACCTGCCCGCGAAGCTCAAGGGCCTGATTGCGGATGTTGCCGTTAACGTCCAGCGCAGGCACTGCCACATACCAGCCGCCTCTATCCGTCAGGCCACCGCTGTTCTCCACCTTGCCTGACAGACTGCCTTCGGCTTCCGGCCACTGCAGACCAGGCTGGATATCCGTGAAATTAAGATTGGTGCGCCAGGTCAGCGCCTTAGACCAGTCCACATTGGCATCACCTTCAATCCGTCCGCCTAGGGTATCCAGCACCAGGTTGTTTAAGCCGATGTAGGACAGATCACCTTCCAGACCGGTATCAAGGCTCATCGCCGGGATATCTTTGCCCGACGCCTGGGTTTTCAGCGTCGCCGTGTAGGCTTTGAGGCTCCCCTTCGCGGCCAGTTCAGAGGAAGAGAGGGTGTAATCAGCCTCGGTATCGACCGGCCATTGCAGGTGTTTGGCAGTTAAGGTCGCGTCAAAAGGAAGGTTAGGATCCAGCACGTCCAGCTTGCCGCTCAGCACGGCCTGCAATACGCCTTGTAAATCTGCATCCAATGACAAATCGCGAAGGTCGCCACGGGTATCCAGCGTCAGCTTTTGGCCATTCAGCGGTGCCATACGGATATCCGCCACGGCTTTGGCTTTGAGCGGATAATTCCCATCCAGCTCTATCTCGCCATTGAGGGCGACTTTGCCTTGCTCAGCGTCCAGTAAAACCTGCTGCAGTGCGACCTGACTGCCACCGGCTTTGCCTTTAAGGACGAATTCATGGATCACCTGACGCTCAGGCAAAAGCAGCTCTGCGTCTTTGAGGGTGAATCCTTCAATCACCACATTGAGCGGGATGTTTACCGTCGGCAGGGCGATCGGTTCATCACTTTTCGGCTCAGGAGCGGGCTCTGCCGGTGCATCTTTGCTTGGCGGCAGTTCCAGCTTAATCCCCTGCCACACCGTCGGTTTCAGCGTCAGCGTATTGCTGCGCATTTGCGCGGCTGTGGTAAGGCTGTCCCAGTGTACTTTAGTGCCCATAATATCGAGGGAAATATCATGCAGCGCCACGCCGTTGAGAAAGACTGGAATAGGGGTTTTGATTTCAGTCACAGGTTCAGATGGCGGCGACTCTGGCGAGGGGCCGGTATCTTCCACCGTGACACGCACGCCATCACCGGTCAGAGATTCGATACACAGCGCCGGACCACTCAGGCATCGGCTGTTAATATCAAGCGACAGTGAACGCCCTTCCACCGCCACGCCGTCCATCGAAAACGCTACGCCATCCAGGGTGAATCCATTAAGCAATGCGCCGCGGCTGCCTTCAATTTTCAGCTCAGGCAGGGCTTTCTGTGCACCCCAGACTGCGATCTTCACGCCTGCGGGCGTAAGTAAAAATGTCCCCACTGCCAGAACAAGCAGTAAAGATAAAAAGATAAGGAAAAACGCAAAACGGTTGAGCCAACGCATTACAACTCGGGCCCCAGACTAAAGTGGATCATGAAATCATCAGAGGTATTTTCAAAGCCATGGGCAATGTCAAAACGGATTGGCCCTACCGGTGATTCCCAGCGGATACCCACGCCAACCGAGGTTTTCCACTCCGGTGTGCTGCTTGTCCAGGCATCGCCAGCATCGGTAAACACCGCGCCCCACCAGTTACCGGTCAGGCGGTAATTGTATTCCAGCGTTCCCGTGGTGAGATAGGCACCGCCTTCGAGTTGCCCACTGCTGTCCAGCGGTGAAATCGACTCGTAACTGTAACCCCGGATACTGTTATCACCCCCGGCAAAGAAACGCAGTGACGGCGGCACCCGCTCAAAATCGCTGGTAAATATGCCACCGGCATTCAAACGGGTGAAGAAGCGGTTATTGTCGTTAAGACTGCGGATCCACGCGGTTTGTCCCACCACACGGAAAATAGAAATATCTGACAGCAGTGCCGGATCGCCCGCTTCAAAAGTGATGGACTGTTTGTCCCCCCAGGACGGCATCGCACCGCCGCGGCTGCGCACCCGGGAGAAGTTCACACCCGGCAGGACAAGGTTGGAGATGTCGGACACATTGCCCTGGGTGTAGTCAGAATAGAGCCAGCGCACATACACAGCGCGTTGCCAGCCGGTATCGAACTTCCAGTGACGGGAAATGGACGACGTCCACTCCAGACTCTGGGTATCGTTATTGTCGAGGTTTTCCAAACCCACCTGAACCTGATAGTACTCGCGCTGAACATCTTCCAGCGGGATCTTGTAGGTCGACTCCAGCGTCTGCTTGGGCTTGGAAATATAGAGATCCGTATTGAGACTGTGCCCCCGGCTGTTGAACCAGGGCTTTTTCCAGCCGATTTTTACCCGGGGTCCCGTGTCAGTTGAATAGCCGATACCGGTTTCAAACTGGTTGCGCGCCGCCGGTTCAAGGTTCACGGAAATCGGCACCCTGCCATCACGAAGATCATCCACCCCCGCTTCCACCAGTACAGAGGAAAACCAGCCGGTATTGGACAGCGCCTGGTTAAACGCCCCCAAATCTGACACCAGATAGGGGTCGCCCTCTTTGAAAGTCAGCATGGTATTGAGCCGATCTTCATTGATCTGGCTATTGTGGTAATAAACGTCGCCGAAGTGGTAGCGCATACCGCTGTTGAAATAGAGACGGATAAAGGCTTCATTGAGCCCCGGCGCCACTTCCAGGCGGCTCAGAGTGTAGTCCGCATCAAAGTAACCGCGACGTACAGCCAGGCTCTGAATGGCAGATTTCAGCGAATCATATTGGCCTTGATTGAGGACATCCCCCACCTTAGGCGCCGTTGCCAGCAATTTCGCAAACGCTTTGTCATGCAAAGCATCGCCAGTCAGCTGGATATCAACCTGCTTGATACGCACCGGTTCGCCGGGGGTGATATCCAGCACCACGGTGGCATCATCTTTGGCTTTCTCATCTTCAATGGAATACTTGATAACAGGGGCAAAATACCCCAGCGCCTGCATTGCTTTCTCAACTTCGTCTTTGACGCGGGATTGAAACCGGAACGTGAGACGGCGATCGCTTGCGGGTATTGCAGCGAGATAAATAGCGACATTTTTCTCAAGCTCGCCGTCAATTCCCTTGATGTCAAAACTTACATCAGCAAAGGCGCCCGTGGGCAACACGACCGCAGCACAGAGCGCCCAAGGTATTAATCTTTTCGTTCTCATCAACCGTATGCTTTATCTCGCAAGGAGAATCCGTTTTCGCTTTATTCCGTGAACAGTATGACTGTCATCAGCCTCTATTGTTCTGTTGCAAATGTGCTTCAATACCTGAAAATGTGCCTTACCTTAACACAGATTTTGTCGGTGACGGCGCATGGTTCGCCATCACTTTCCCGTGAAAGTTAAAGTGTGCTTTCACGTTCTTATTGTGACGCATCTTGCTGCATAGAGGGTAATAATTGCCTTGCCTTTGCAGTCAGGTAGCCAAAATCTCAAGTACGACAAGGAGTCGCAACATGTTGACGAAAAAGCAACAATCCATCACAGCTACTGAAGCGCTGCCTGACAGAGCGACTCAAATCGTGCCGGCTGAATCCCATGCCATTTTCGGTACGCTTTTAGCGAAAGCCGCGCCTGAGGGACAGGCTCAAATCCTGTTCGGAATGGGCTGTTTTTGGGGAGCTGAGCGGCTGTTCTGGCAACTTGAAGGCGTCACCTCCACCTCCGTGGGTTACAGCGGCGGTTTTACGGTAAACCCAACCTATCAGGACGTATGTACCGCCCAAACCGGCCATGCTGAAGTGGTGCAGGTGGTCTTTGACCCAAGCCGTACCTCGCTGAATGCTATCTTGACTGAATTCTGGCAGCGCCACGACCCAACACAGGGGATGCGTCAGGGCAATGACGTCGGCACTCAGTACCGTTCTGCCATTTATTATTTCGACGAAGCGCAGAAAGAAGCAGCGATTGCGAGCCGTGATGCTTACCGGGCAGCGTTGATTGCTGCAGGAAAACCCAGTGATATCACCACGGAAATCGCCCCGGCAGGGCCTTACTATTTTGCGGAAACCTACCACCAACAGTACCTGTACAAAAATCCGAATGGCTACTGTGGGCTAGGCGGTACCGGGGTTTGCCTGCCGCCTTGGGAGCGTTAACCCCAGAAAAACAAAAACGCCCGTCATCACACGGGCGTTTTTCTTTGTTCATATCCGCCTGATCAGGCCGCGGCAGCCATGGCTTTAATTTCGTTATTTACTTCAGTCATCACGGCGAGTGCGCGCCTGTCCCTGCTTCCAGGTGGCAACAACCTTCCGCCATCAAATTCAAATGCACCGATGCCATCAATGTAAATGCGACCGCGGAAAAAGCCTTTAACGTATCGAGCGACCTGACGAGGACGGTATTGGTGAAAAATGCGCAACATTTGCTGAACTCCTTCCATGTCAAAGATAAAAGATCTGCATCGCAAACCGTCGCTTTCGCAACCGGCTGACATTTATGCAATGCAATCAAAATGCCAAGTGTTCGGAATTTGCACCATAAAATCTCAGACCATTATTGGGCGCAAAAATTCCCCTTTTCTCCTATCCCGAAACTAAGCGTAGTCAAAAATACACGCCTTACAAAACCTGCATCACGTGTCTCACCAATGAATTTTTCAGCCAGGGATTTACTGTCAAATTTGAGTGGTTGGGCCAGTTATTGATACAGAGGACACCGGCGCATCGGCTATAGTCTTAGCTGTAGCCCAGTAAAGACGATGAACTTCATTGGGTTGCGCATTAAAACAACATAATCAAGAACAGGAACCATTCACGTATGCGTCGCATTAAAACTCTTGCGCTGGCAACCGCTCTCATTTCCACCTTTGCCTCAGCGAACAACATCACCAACGGCCAGGCACTGCCTGAGGTTTCCGTTGAAAAATATGGCGAACTGATCCTTAACGGTGACAAGATTGCCTACCAGGCCTGGGACACCGACCTGTTGCCAGGTAAAGTCCGTGTCATTCAGGCCATTGCAGGCCGCAGCAGCGCGAAAGAAATGAACGCACCTTTGATGGATGCGATTCTGGCAGCCAACCCGCCACGCGATAAATACCAGACCACCACCATCATCAACCAGGATGATGCTATCTGGGGAACCGGTGGCTTCGTGAAATCCTCAGCAGAAGACAGCAAGAAAGAATTCAGCTGGTCATCTCTGGTGCTGGATGCTGACGGCCGTGCCGCCAATGCCTGGAACCTGAAAGAAGAAAGCTCGGCGATTATCGTGCTGAACAAAGACGGTAAAGCGCAGTTTGTGAAAGAAGGCGCGCTGTCACAGGACGAAATTGCTCAGGTGATTGATCTGATTAATAAGCTGACACAGTGATCTTCCTCACTGCCTGAAACACAAAAACCCGCTTCGTGCGGGTTTTTATTAAACATTCAGCGCTAACTAGCCGATAAACTGGGATAAATAGAGCAACGCTGCAATGTAAAAGGCAACAAGCAGGACATTCACAGAGTTCATTTTGAACCGCTTCATGGTGAAACCTCCCTCCTTGGCCTGCTAAATATCATTAAATGTTAACAAATTTAATCTTATTTTAACATAGCTGATTGTGTGCCAATTTCACCAAACCGTTGCGAAAACATCACGTTAACTTTTAAACGGAATGTCTATGGCCGATCCGAACAAACCCGTTGTGATTGAAGCTGGCAGCGAAGACGCGACAGCGACGAAAAAAAACAGCCATTCCGGCACACAACAGGAAAACCACATTAAATCCAGCCAACACCGCCTGGCTGCCATCGCTGCCGCGCACCATATTGATGCGAAATTGCACGATATTGAGCACGATACCCTGACCACCCGCGCCGCTTACCGGCAACTGGAAATCAAACAGCAGCAACAGGCCAACCTCGAACAGATCATCAAAATCGCCCACGATCTTTGCCGGGATGAAACCGCCAGCTCTCCGGATCCGGACTGGCTTTACCGTTTTTTCGAGATGGCGAAGAGCATCTATGGCGATGGCATGCAAAATCTATGGGCAAGGATCCTCAAGCAGGAAATCATCAAACCCGGCAGCACCTCACTCAAAGCCCTCTCCCTGCTGGAAACCATGACCCAGCGTGAAGCCCAGGCTTTGCAGCGCGCCTGTGCCCTCGCATGCGCATTTGGCGGTGATGGCAGTAACAAGCTGATCACCGGATTCCGCAAACCGGAAAGCGGGATGAAGCGCTACTTCAAACCGGATATCGCCGAGAGGCTGGCATTGGGAAGTTTTAAGCTGCCCTTTACCGATCTCATGTTGCTGATGGATTTGGGACTCATATTGAGAACGGAATTGGAGTCAGGCCTGCTGGATCCTCCTTCAGCGCTGCCGCTGACCGGCCAGGGCAAAACCTTTATGCTGACGCCATTTCGCAAAGGCACGCGGATTTACTACTACCGGTTTAGCCCGACGGGCAACGAGCTGGCTAAGCTGGTGGGACAAAAAGCGCACCCTGAATATCTCGATGCCCTGGTCGCCTTGCTGTCGCGGGCATTTGTGGTGGAAAGTGATGTTGGCTCAACCGTAAACGAAACGGTGTGACAAAACAAAAAAGGCTGGCAACCCGCTGCCAGCCTTTTTATTGGAAAGGGGTGATCAGGCAATCACACCCGCTTTTTTGAGTGCATCAAGGCACTGCCCAACCATGGCATCCACCGAGCCTTCTGCCGTGTGCAGGTGCACTTCCGGCGCTTCAGGTGCTTCATAGGCTGAGCTTATTCCGGTGAACGCTTTGATTTCCCCGGCGCGTGCTTTCTTGTACAAGCCTTTCGGATCGCGTGATTCACACACATCGAGCGGCGTATCGACAAACACTTCGAAAAACTCGCCTTCCGGCAACAGATCGCGCACCAACTGGCGCTCCTCACGAAAAGGCGAGATGAAGGCTGACAGCACAATCAGCCCTGCATCATTCATTAGTTTTGCCACTTCACCGACCCGACGGATGTTTTCGCGGCGATCCTGATCTGAAAATCCCAAATCACGGCACAGACCATGGCGCACATTGTCACCGTCGAGCAGGTAAGTGTGGTAGCCAAGACCTGACAAGGCACTTTCCAGCGCCCCGGCTACGGTTGATTTGCCAGAGCCAGACAGACCGGTAAACCACAGCAGTGCCGGACGCTGTTTTTTCTGTTCGGCACGGAACTCTTTATCGATGGCGTGGCGATGCCACACCACATTTTCATCCGGATGCGGCATATCCGCAGCACTCATAACGTCATCCTTGTGTTACCCCACCCAGCGATGGAGCAAAAAGTTAAAAAGGGAAAAACAGGGGGATAAGCCCCAATACCAGCGCGGAATAAACCACAGACAATGGCAAACCGATACGCAGGTAATCCATCAATTGATAGTTACCCACACTGTAGACCAAAAGATTGGTCTGGTAACCGTAAGGCGAAATAAAGCTCGCGCTGGCACCAAACAAGACTGCCATAATAAAGGGCATAGGATCTACGCCATAACTGAGAGCGAGGCTATATCCAAATGGAAACGCCAGTGCAGCCGCGGCATTATTGGTCACAAGCTCAGTGAGGATCAACGTCAGCAGGTAGGTCGCAATCAATGCCCCATAAACACCCCAGCCGTTGAACCACGTCATAAACAGCTCACCCATTTGCGCCGAAAGACCGGATTGGATCATCAACTGTGCCAGACTCAGGGCGCTGCCGACAATCACCACAATCTCCACCGGAAAGCGGCGCTTAAGCTCACCCAGATTCACCACGCCAGTGAGCAACAGCACCATCAGGTAGGCGGCAAGGCCATTTAACAGCGGCAGCCATTCCATCAATGCCGCGCCAATCACAGCGGCAAACCCAGCGAGCACCCAGGTACTCAGTTTACTGTCGAGACGGACGCTGGAATCCAGGCCATTGACCAGCACAAACTCGCGCTCCATGCGCTGCTGCTCCTTAGCAAACCCTTTTCCGGGCACAATCACCAGAGTGTCGCCAGCCAGCAGAGTAATGTTGCCGAGGCCGCCTTCAAGCTTTTCATGGCCGCGGCGAATAGCCACCACCACGGCGTCGAAGTTTTCACGGAACTTGGCTTCTTTGAGTGTCTTGCCCAGAATCGACGCACTATGGCTCACCACCACTTCAAGCAGGTTCTGACCATTGATATGGTGCTGACCGAACAGCTCTAGGCCGTCGATTTCCTGCAAGGTCGCCACGCTTTCCACATCGCCGCAAAACTGCAGCTTGTCCCCTTCACGCAAGACAGTGTCCGGGCAGACCGGCGCAATCAGCTCGCCGTTACGGACAATTTCCGCAAGAAACAGGCGGCGCAGCGCCCGCAGGCCATTTTCCGACACGGAATTTCCGGCCAGTGGCGAGCCACGTTTCACTTCAGCTTCCAGTACGTATGGCAGGTCATCAACACTGTCATCATCGTAGTTGGGCAACAGGTAGCAAAACGGGATCAACACCAGAAGGCCACCGGCCAGTACAGCCAGGCCAATGGTGGATGGCGCGAAGAAACTCAGTGCAGGCAGACCCGCACTTTCGACAAAACTATTGATGATAAGGTTTGTCGAGGTGCCAATCAGGGTCAGGGTACCACCCAGAATCGCAGCGTAAGAAAGTGGGATAAGCAAACGCGAAGGTGCATGGCGGCGGTTACGTTTCACCGCGCCAATCAGGGAAACCACCACCGCCGTGTTGTTGGTGAACGAACTGAGAAACGCGGTAGAAAGACCAAGCTTTGCCACCACAGTGCCCAGGCGTCCGCTGGCAAGCTGACCACTGACAAAACTGACCAGGCGGGTTTTCTCAAGGGCAGCGGAAGCCAGTACCAGCAATACCAGCGTCAGCAGGGAGCTGTTGGTGAAATTCCCTGCCATCACCTCGACCGAGATAAGTCCAGACTGGAATGCAATGAACGCTGCACCGGCGAAAAGCACGACAGGTTTGATTTTGGTAAACACCAAACCTGCCACGACTGCCAGCAGCAACCCCAAGACCAGAGACTGATCCCAGCTCATGGGTGTTACCCCAGCAGCTTACTGATGTCGCGCGCATTCCAGTGTGGGAAATGCTTGCGAACCAGCGCGTTGAGTTCAAGCTCAAACGCAGAGATATCCGTCCCGGCAGATTGCACCGCGGTTTCTTCCAACAACTCGCTGATCATCCCTGCCCCAACAGTGACATTGGTCAAGCGGTCAATCAGGATAAAACCACCGGTATCCGGGCAGTCGGTGTACACATCCAGCGGCACCGATTCAATCAGTTCCACTTCACACTCGGCAATACCGTTCAGGGGCAGGTTATCTGTCTCAAACGCAGCCAGTGAGTTGATATCCACCTGATGGCGGATCTTGCTAACTGCACCGACGGTTTTCTTGCCCGCCACTTTAATGTCGTACTGGCGCCCTACTTCCAGCGGCTGCTCTGCCATCCACACAATGCGCGCTGCCAGTTTGCTGGTCGCCTTTTGTGTGTCTTGTGCCGGGACAATCAGATCGCCACGGCTGATATCGATCTCGTCAGTCAGGGTAATCGTCACAGCCTGACCGGCGTGGGCATAGTCCAGATCGCCGTCAAAGGTCACAATGCGTGCCACTTTGGAGGTCTTGCCGGATGGCAGCACCTTGATAGCATCCCCTGGACGCACTTCGCCACCTGCGATGGTGCCGGCAAAGCCACGGAAATCGAGATTTGGGCGATTCACATACTGCACCGGGAAGCGGAAGGCACGCTTATCTTTCTCCGCGGTGACATTCACATCCTCCAGCAGGGTCAGAAGGGTTTCACCTTCATACCAAGGGGTGTGTGCACTGCGATCCACCACGTTGTCGCCTTCCAGCGCAGAGAGCGGCACCAGCTTGATGTCGATGTCAGCATTAAGCTTTTCGGCAAACGCCAGATACTCATCACGGATCGCTTCAAACCGCGATTGCTCAAAACCGACCAGATCCATCTTGTTCACCGCGACCAAGAAATGGCGGATTCCCAAAGAACTGGCGATAAACGAGTGGCGACGGGTCTGATCCAGTACGCCTTTACGCGCATCAATCAGGATCACCGCCAGATCACAGGTCGACGCACCGGTGGCCATGTTGCGGGTGTACTGCTCGTGTCCTGGCGTGTCCGCAATGATGAACTTACGCTTTTTGGTCGAGAAATAGCGGTACGCCACATCAATGGTGATTCCCTGCTCACGCTCGGCCTGAAGACCATCAACCAGCAGGGCCAAATCCGGTTTTTCGCCGGTGGTGCCCACTTTCTGGCTGTCCGCGTGGATCGCGGCCAATTGATCTTCATAAATTTGTTTTGAATCATGCAGCAGACGGCCGATCAGGGTACTTTTCCCGTCATCCACCGAGCCACAGGTCAGGAAACGCAGCAGGGATTTGTTCTGGTGCTGCTCCAGATAAGCTTCAATGCCAAGCTCAGCAACTTGTTGTTCAATCACACTGTTCATCATTAATCCCTTAGAAATAGCCCTGACGTTTCTTCAATTCCATGGAGCCGGACTGATCGTGGTCGATCGCTCTTCCCTGACGCTCACTCGACGTCGCCACCAGCATCTCTTCGATGATGCCGGTCAGGGTGTTGGCTTCCGACTCCACCGCGCCGGTTAGTGGGTAACAGCCCAGAGTGCGGAAACGCACGCTCTTGTGCTCGATTTTCTCGCCTTCGCGCAGTTTCATGCGGTCGTCGTCGACCATGATCAGCATGCCGTCACGTTCCACTACTGGACGCACGTCTGACAAGTACAGCGGTACGATATCGATGCCTTCGAGGTAGATGTATTGCCAGATATCCAGCTCCGTCCAGTTCGACAGCGGGAAAACACGGATGCTTTCACCCTTATTCACCTGGCCGTTGTAGGTGTGCCAAAGCTCAGGGCGCTGGTTCTTTGGATCCCACACATGGTTCTTGTCACGGAAGCTGTAGACACGCTCTTTGGCGCGGCTTTTTTCTTCGTCACGGCGGGCACCGCCAAACGCGGCGTCAAAACCGTATTTGTTCAGCGCCTGCTTCAAGCCCTGGGTTTTCATGATATCGGTATGCTTGGACGAACCGTGGTCAAACGGGTTGATACCTGCTGCCAGCCCTTCCGGGTTTTTGTGAACCAGCAGCTCAAAGCCGTATTTTTTGGCGGTTTCGTCGCGGAACTTGATCATTTCCTTGAACTTCCAGTCGGTGTCGACATGCAGAAGCGGAAACGGAATTTTGCCCGGATAAAAGGCTTTTCGTGCCAGATGCAGCATCACGGAGCTGTCTTTCCCGATGGAATACATCATCACCGGGTTATCGAATTCCGCCGCCACTTCACGAATGATGTGGATACTTTCTGCCTCAAGCTGTTTGAGGTGGGTCAGGGTTTTGGCTTCCATTCTTTTACTTTCCTTAGCCTAAATTAACCACGGAAGGTGTGTGAGCTTCACCTACCGTTTCGAATGATTGCTTTCCAAACCAGCTCAGCTGGTCTGCGAGTTGCACCACTTCGCCGACCACGATCAGTGCAGGAGAACCTACACCCTCGGCCAGTGATTCCAGCTCATTGAGTTTGCCTTTGTAGATTTTCTGATCAGCACGTGTGCCGTTTTCTATGATGGCGACCGGCGTTTGAGGGTCACGTCCGTGCTGGATTAATTGCTGCTGGATATGACCGCTTTTCATCAGTCCCATGTAAATCACCAGCGTCTGGCGGCCACGTGCCAGCGTCGCCCAGCGGAAACTGTCGTCTTCCTTCTTAAGGTGTCCGGTAATGAACATCGCCGTTTGCGCGTAGTCGCGGTGGGTCAGTGGAATACCGGCATACGCTGTTGCACCGGCGGCCGCCGTAATACCCGGCACGACCTGAAAGGGTACGCCTGCTTCGTGCAACACCTGCAGCTCTTCACCGCCACGACCAAACATGAATGGGTCACCGCCTTTAAGACGCACCACACGTTTACCCTTAAGAGCGTGCTCCACCAGCATGGCGTTGGTTTCTTCCTGCGAGACGCTGTGAAAGCTTGCGCGTTTGCCGACGCAAATCAGCTCGGCATCACGGCGGCACAGCTCCATGATCTCGTCAGAGACCAGATAGTCGTAAAGCACCACGTCGGCCTGCTGCATCAACTGCAACGCGCGCAGGGTCAAAAGACCCGGGTCACCGGGGCCTGCGCCAATCAATGCCACTTCGCCTTGCAGCGATACACCGGAAGTCAGCTTTTCCAGCTCATCCTTTGCGCCTTTTTCATCGCCTGCCGCGACCAGCGAGGCGAAACGGCCGTCAAACGCCATTTCCCAAAATTTGCGGCGTCCGGTCAGGGTGGTGACTTTTTCTTTCAGGGTGTCGCGGAATTCCCCTGCCAATGTCGCCATTCGGCCAACATGGGAAGGAACAAGGGATTCGAGTTTTTCACGCAGCAGACGCGCCAGCACCGGCGCTTTTCCGGCCGAAGAAATGGCAATCACAATCGGGCTGCGGTCAACGATTGAGGGAACAATAAAGCTGCACTTCGGGGTGTCATCCACCACGTTTGCCAGCACACGACGCGCATCCGCGGCTTTCGAAACCAGCTCATTGACCAGTGGGTTGTCCGTCGCCGCAATCGCCAAAAACACGCTGTCGAGGTGTTCAGGCCTGAAGCTTTCTTTCAGCCACACCAGCTCACGGTTATCCGCAGCTTCCTGCACGTCTTTGTCTGCTTCGGGAGAGACCAGAGTGACAGACGCACCGGCTTTCATCAGCATGCGCGCTTTGCGCCATGCAACTTCACCGCCGCCGACAACCAGACAGGCACGTCCTTCCAGCTTTGCGAAAATTGGCAAGTAATCCATAGTGAGAGCCCTTTCAATCCATTGAGGGTCACTATAGAGAGTCGATGTTATTACTTGAAATTCTAAAATTTCATTTTTTATAACTTTATGGATATGAGAGTGTTCTGCGTTGTCTGTTTATCTTGTGAACACCTTTCGTGACGGGGCATCCGTTGCGAACCGCAACAATCAGCTAAAGATCACACTTATCGATGAAATGTCATCTTTTGCAGCTATGAATATGCAAAATAGGCAGACATTACGCCCTTTCCGGAGAGACTCATGACACTTTCAGCCCGTCCACTATCACTTGCTGTGCTTGCAGGTATGCTGACCATGGCAGGCCCTGCGATGGCCGACACCATCAAGCTGCGTATTATCGAAACCACTGACATTCACACCAATGTGATGGATTACGATTACTACAAAGACAAGCCGAGCGAGAAAATCGGTCTGGTGCGCACAGCAACCCTGGTAAAAGCCGCACAGGATGAAGTGGAAAACAGCGTGCTGGTCGACAACGGCGACCTGATCCAGGGCAGCCCAATGGGTGACTACATGGCTGACCGTGGTATTGAGGAAGGGGAAGTTCACCCTGTTTACAAAGCCATGAACCTGCTCGATTACGACGTGGGTAACATCGGTAACCACGAATTCAACTACGGCCTGGATTTTCTGGATATCACCCTGGAAGGGGCAAAATTCCCGTATATCTCAGCCAACGTGCTGGATGCCAACACCGGCGAGCATTACTTCCAGCCATACATCATCAAAGAGCACACGTTCACGGACACCGATGGTAAAGCGCACCTGGTAAAAGTCGGTTATATCGGTTTCGTACCGCCTCAAATCTTGGTGTGGGACAAGAAGAACCTCGACGGCAAAGTGATCGCCGAAGACATCAAGGCAGCGGCTGAAAAGCTGGTACCGGAAATGAAAGCCAAAGGCGCTGACGTGATTGTTGCGGTTCCACACTCCGGCCTGTCGCAAGACGAGTACAAGGCCATGGCTGAAAACTCGGTCTACTACCTTGCGGATGTAGAAGGCATTGATGCGATTGCTTTCGGCCACTCTCACGCGGTCTTCCCAGGTAAGGGCTTTGACAACATCCAAGGCGTCGACAACGAGAAAGGCACCATCAAAGGCGTTGCGGCTGTGATGCCAGGCCGCTGGGGCAGCCATGTGGGTGTGATGGATCTGCAACTCGACAAACAAGGTGACGAGTGGGTCGTGACTCCGGTTCAAAGTGAAGCGCGCCCAATCTTTGACGGCAAATCGCTGGCCGAGCCGGACGCAGAAATGCGCAAAGCACTGGAAGACGACCACCACGCCACCCGCGAGTTCGTGAACCAGCCAATCGGTAAAGCCAATGATGTCATGTACAGCTTCCTGTCACTGGTTCAGGACGACCCGACGGTACAAATCGTCAACCTGGCGCAGAAAGACTATGTTGAGCGCTTCATCCAGGGCGATCCGGATCTGGAAGGCATTCCTGTCCTGTCTGCAGCTGCGCCATTCAAAGCCGGTGGCCGTAAAAACGACCCGGCAAACTTCACCGAAGTGGAATCCGGCGAGCTGACTTTCCGCAACGCCGCAGATTTATACCTGTACCCGAACACCCTGGTAACACTGAAAGTGACCGGTAAGGAAGTGAAAGAGTGGCTGGAATGTAGCGCAGGTCAGTTCAACCAAATCGATCCGATTTCTGACGCACCGCAGTCCCTCATTAACTGGGACGGTTTCCGCACCTACAACTTCGACGTGATTGACGGTGTGAATTACCAGGTAGACGTGACCCAACCAGCCCGTTACGACGGCGACTGTAACCTGGTCAACGACGGTGCAGAGCGTATTAAAAACCTGACCTTCAACGGCAAGCCGGTTGATATGGCGCAGCCGTTCCTGGTTGCTACCAACAACTACCGCGCGTATCTGGGTAAATTCCCGGGCACCGGCAACGACTTCATCGCGTTTGCATCCCCGGATGAAAACCGCACTGTGGTTGCCAACTACATCAGTGCAGTGACCAAGGAAAAAGGCGTGGTAACCCCAACCGCCGATAACAACTGGTCATTTGCCCCGATTAAGACCAATGCAGATCTGAAGGTGGTTTTTGAAACGTCACCAAGCGAGAAAGCGGCGGCATTTATCAAAGCTAAAGGCCAGTATCCAATGGCGCGCAGTGGCACTGATGATGTCGGCTTCGCGCTTTACGAAATTGATTTAACAAAATGATTAACAATAAGTTAATGCATTGTTGAATTAGTGGAAATAACCAAATTTGATACAAAAAAACCGCGGCCTGGGTCGCGGTTTTTTTATATCTTATCGGACTGGTTTGGATCTATTGCGCTATTAACAGAGATAGCCCAAGAAAATTCAGGAACAACATCATGCAATGGATAACCCTGACTTTCGGTCAGCTGTCCACAAGGCAGCTCTATGACCTGTTACGGTTGCGCACCAACGTTTTCGTTGTGGAGCAAAACTGCCCTTACCCCGAACTGGATGGTCACGATACCCATCCGGAAACCCGCCATTTGCTGGGTTACCGCGATGACAAAATGACCGCCTACGCCCGCATTCTGCCTGCCGGTCTCACTTACCCGGAGATCAGCATCGGCCGTGTGGTCACTGCCAGCACTGAGCGTGGCAATGGCTGCGGAAACGCGCTGGTGCGCCAGGCCATTATTCAGGCGTATAACATCTGGCCGCAGGCGCCAATCACCATCGGGGCGCAATATCACCTGCGTGAATTTTACCGACGCCATGGCTTTGAAGAGATTTCAGAGCAGTATCTGGAAGATGGGATCCCGCATATCGATATGCGAAAAACGGCTGCCTAAGCAGCCGGTTTGCTCTTTTCAGAAACGGAAGGCGATTATTCGCGGCGGGCAAAACTGCCGTCAGACAAGCGGAAGAAGATCACCGATGCACTGCCGGTAGTCTCGATTTGCAACATATCCAATTCACCGGCAGGACTGCGCTTAAAGCGTAACAGTTGCCCCGGCTGAATGCGGCTCAGTGGTTTGTCTTTGCCTTCAATGGCAGAGATAGCGTACAGATCCGGCAGCGGAAGATTCTGGTCGCGGAAAATATTGGACAGGGTATCGCCGCGTTTCACTTCATAGTTGACCCACTCGGTATCCACCGTCTGGTTCTGGATAATCTTATTGTTGTTGTCCTCAAACGCGGTGTCTTCCTGGACGTCTGCTGTGACGTTCAGCGGCACGGTCACACGCTCATTGCTGACGCTCACGGGCGCTTTGTCGCTGGCAGGCCACAACAGCAGGATCACCAGCAACACACCAAGAACGGTAACGCCGGTGCGGTGAAGCTTGGGCAATGATAGCCAGTACGGTTTGATGCGCGCGGCCAAAGGTGCGAGTGATGCGTTGATTTTGCCCCAAACGCGCTTGATAACCTCGCCCACAGGCGGCGTGGCAGATACTTTCTCGCGCTTTCCTTTCAAGGTCATGACCTCTCCCAATTTCCTCATGGGGTATATGCCCAAACAGCCGGTGAACTGCGCCGCCAGACGGTTTGGATATCTCCAGTATCTCAATGATTTTAATAACCTTGAATACTAGACCTGCAATATCAGCAAAATGTCAGACTTATTCCGATCGCCTGACATTTGTACTTTCCAGTATTTCGGACACATATTCAACCGTCAGACTGTAAACCGATTTGTCCCACCCTGCCGGTAACTGTTATCCTTGCCGCCTTACAAACCCGCAACGAAAGAGAGACGACATGTCTGATGTAAAACTGGAAACCGTAGAGCAGAAAGCTAGCTACGGCATCGGTCTGCAAATGGGTCAGCAACTGGCAGGTTCTGGTCTGGAAGGTCTGAATGTAGATGCAATCGCGAAGGGTATCGCAACCGCACTGGCGGGTAACATGCCTGAAATCGAAATCGACGAAATCAACAACGCACTGCGCGAACTGCACATGAAAGCAGAAGAAGTTCGCATGGCAGCAGCGAAAGAAGCGGCAGCAGAAGGCGAAGCTTTCCTGGCTGAAAACGCAAAACGCGCTGAAGTGACTGTGACTGACTCAGGCCTGCAGTACGAAATCCTGGTTGAAGGCAACGGCGAAATCCCAACTGCTGACAAACAAGTACGTGTTCACTACCACGGCACCCTGACTGACGGCACTAAATTCGACAGCTCTGTTGAGCGCGGCCAGCCAGCTGAATTCCCGGTAACCGGCGTGATCAAAGGTTGGGTTGAAGCACTGCAAATGATGCCTGTTGGCTCTAAGTGGAAACTGTACATCCCACAAGATCTGGCTTACGGCGAGCGCGGTGCGGGTGCAGCGATCCCTCCTTTCGCAGCACTGGTATTCGAAGTAGAACTGCTGGATATCCTGTAAGTTCTGCCAAAAAAGAGCCAGCAAATCTGCTGGCTTTTTTTATGTCCGTATGCCGGGCAAACGGCCTACCTGCCCGCGGCCTCCTGATGGTCATCATCTTCCAGCGGCTCATCCTCATGCTCCCATGGCAAATGATGGGAAAAACGCTCAGTCAGGAAATCGACGAACAAACGCACTTTGGCGGACAGGTTTCGGTTAAACGGATACACCGCCCACACCGAAGAATCCGGCGAACGGTAGTCGGGTAACACTTCTACCAAATCCCCTGAAAGCAGCTTCCGGCTCACGTAATAATCAGGCAACTGCGCCAAACCCAGCCCCTGCAAGGTCGCATCCAGCACTGCGCTGCCGCTGTTGCCGTGCCAGCGTCCTTTGGGCTTGTATTGCACTGGCGTACCGTTTTCCTCAAACGCCCAGGTATCCACCAGCCCCACCAGACAATTGTGAGACTGCAAATCCTCGAGGTGTTTAGGATAACCATGCTCTTTGAGGTAACGCGGCGATGCACACACGTATAAACGCCTGGGCGCCAGTTTCCGCGCCATCAGGGTACTGTCTTTCAACTCCCCGGTGCGGATCGCCAAATCGTAGCCGTCATGCACAATGTCGACCACATCATTAGTGAAATGAAATTCCACGCTGAGCTTGGTATGCACCTGCATGAAATCATTGGCCAGCGGCGCAATGTATTTCTCACCAAACACAGAGGGCGCCGTGATTTTCAGCGTCCCCACAGGCTCGGTCTGCATCTGAGTAACCAGTGCTTCAACGTCTGCAAATTGTTCTATCAGATTGTTACAGTGTTCAAAGTACATCCGGCCTACTTCCGTCAGGGTTATCTGACGGGTTGTCCGGTATAGCAAACGGGTGGTGAGCCGGTTTTCCAATGCGTCTATACGACGACTGACATGGGAGGTCGACACCCCCAGTTTGCGTGCGGCGGCGGTAAAGCTACCACTGTTGACCACTTCAACAAATTCTTCAACACCACTCCAACGGTTCATCTTTGCCCCACTGAAAAGAAGTTTATTGATGGCTGCAACAATAAAAGCCGCCCAAGGGCGGTCTGCTTGTTATCCTAAGACTAATCCATAATGGATTACTCTCCGCCTGTCTCCTACCAAGGTAGGAGTATTATCAGTAGAAAGTAGTATGCTTAACCACAAAAACAGCAGGGAAATCAGTGTCATAGCTGCGATTTTGTTTTGTTTTTGCGCCTTTAAAATCAATGCTGAGACAACACCAGAGCCAGAAAACTATCGCACCAGCGACTATCGTGGTTCCGTTCCCGACACCGTTTCAGGTGCGCAGGTTATCGATAGCCCCGCGACGCTGAAATCAATGATCGACACGGAAGATCCGGTGCTGATCGATGTGTATCCGGCGCCGAACAAGCCTGACGATCTTGCCCCTGGGACGCTTTGGATCGAACCGAGTCGTGACACCCTGCCCGGCGCACTGTGGTTGGCCAATACCGGTCACGGTATCCTGCCGGATAACCTTATAACCCTGCTGCAAACCTATCTCCCGGACGATCGTCCCGTGGTGATTTTCTGTGAACCCCGTTGCTGGCATTCGTGGAATGCCGCCAAGCGTGCGGTTGAATTAGGCGCAAAAAACGTCTACTGGTATCGCAATGGGGTGACGGGTTGGAACGAGGCCGGTTACCCGCTCGAAACCCACACACCGGTGCGACAATGAAATCCCTGTGCGCATTCTTGTTCTTGCTGACAGCAAGCGCCTTTTCTGCCGAAACCTTGCCCTTTGAGGAGGTGGCGCCCGGGGTGTATGTCCATGAGGGCAAAATTGCGGATCTGTTTGAAACCGACCGAGATCCCGTCTCCAACATCACCTTTATAGTCGGCGGAGACGCTGTCGCCGTGATCGACACCGGTGGCAGCCGCCGGGCAGGAGAAGCCGTTCTGGCGTCCATTAGGGAAGTCACGCCGCTGCCGGTTCGTTATGTCATCAACACCCATGTGCATGCCGACCATAACTTTGGTAACCAGGCCTTTTTAGGCGAAAACCCTGAATTTATTGCCCACCATCTCTACCCCGGTGATTTCGCCGCCAAATCCGGTTATTACCTGAACCGGCTTACCCAACCCTGGTTTGAAGGCACCCAGCCTGTCGCAGCAACCCGTACCGTCGAAAGTGAAACGGTGATCGATCTTGGTAACCGCCGCCTGGTTTTGACTGCGCAGCCACGGGCGCACACCCGCCACGATCTGACCGTGTTCGATCCCCAAACCGGCACCCTGATCACCGGCGATCTGCTGTTTGTGGATCATCTGCCCACACTCGATGGCAGCCTGCTCGGTTGGCTTACTGTCACCGATACCCTGAAAGCCTTGCCGCTGAAACACATTGTGCCTGGCCACGGGGCTGTGCAGTCCTCCACCGCAGCGTTTGATAAACAAACGCGCTATCTCTCATCACTGGCACAGGCTGTTCGTGCCGCCATTAACGACAACATTGATATCAACACCGCCAGCACCACAGTCCTCGCGTCACCAACAGAATCGTGGCAGCTCTATACGACCTACCACCCCCGTAACGTGATCCAGGCCTACACGGAGTTGGAGTGGGAATGACGAGAGGGAAATACCATGAAACTGAAGATACTTATCCTGTCAGGCCTGTTGGCAACAATGCCCGCAGCCGCCCTTGCTGACAACAGTGCCAACTGGCCACTGATCCGCGACAGCCTGTTTCCCGGATCACCGGAAATCGTAGAAAGCGATGATGTCGTGACACTCGAAGCCCCCACCCGCGCACTGGATGCCGCCTTAGTACCTATCGCGGTGAAAGTGAAAGAGAGGCAGGATGCCCCCAACCCGATCGAAAAAATCTACCTGATCATCGACAACAACCCTTCCCCGATCGTCGGCACGTTTGATATGACCCCCAACATCGGTATTGCGGATCTGTCCACCCGGGTCAGGATCAATGCCTATAGCCCGGTGCGGGTCATTGCCCAGACTCAGGACGGCAAGCTTCATATGAACAGCCGCTTTGTCAAAGCGTCCGGTGGTTGCTCCGCCCCTGCCGGAGCGGACGATATTCTTGCCCGCCAGCGCATGGGGCAGATGAAACTCAAACAACGTGAAGATGGCGAAGACAATGCCCTTCAACTTCTAATCAGCCACCCCAATTACAGCGGCCTGCAAATCGACCAGCTGACCCGCCACTGGATCCCGTCTGATTATGTCAGCGACATAAACATTACCCTGGACGGCGAGCCTGTGATGAGCTTTAACGGCGGTATCTCCATCAGCGAAAACCCCGCTTTCACCTTTCATATGGACAAGGACAAAAGTGGTACGCTCAAGGCCGACGTGAAAGATTCCACCGGCCGCGAATTTTCCAGCCAATGGGACATATCATCCCAATAGCGGGAATTCCCATTCACTGGACGAGATTGTTACCGGCGCCGTATCCCGTTGAATAAGCAATGTATGGCGCCGTTTCCCCGCTTTTTCACTCTTGCCACAACGGGTAGGAACAAGACTCAGTCGCTGCAATTTTTCGTTTAATAACAATCCCTTACTCTGACCTTAGTATTATTGCGGGAAAACAAAAGTGTTGTGTTCGCCACTTCCTCCCACAACCGCAAAAGCTGCCATAAACTCAAATGCACCGACGTTTTGTCATCAACGGGCGGCAAGGTTTGCCGCAAATTTCCGTTTGTGAGGTAACGAAACGGTGGTCAGAACTCATTACAGAAAACACGCGAAACCGCCTACGTTGTAGATCGCTGCTGTCGCCAAACATCTGTTTTCCGGCAAAAACCGAGCGAGTATGGCCCGGAGAGCGTCCCACAACTCCGCGGATTGCGCCCACGACATCGAGAACAGGCTGAGTGTTGGCTGGCAATGGTTGCCGACAGCACCCGCAGTCACGGAGGAAGTAAACATGATAGATGCAGCAAGGCTACGTAACGGCTTGTGTACCGCTGCCACCCTCTCTCTTACCCTGCTGTTCCCGGCGGCTTCACAGGCCAACGACGAACTGATCAAACTGCAGGATGACCCAAATCAATGGGTCATGTGGGGGGCAAACTATGCAGGCACACGTTACAGCCCGCTCGATCAGATCAATGCGAAAAACGCCAAGGATCTTCAGGTTGCCTGGACATTCTCAACCGGCGTACTGCGTGGTCATGAAGGCGGCCCTCTTGTTTTGGGCGACACCATGTACGTCCACACTCCCTTTCCAAACAAAGTCTTCGCCATTGATCTCAATACCAAGGCCCTGAAGTGGGAATATGTGCCGAAGCAGGATTCATCTGTTATTGCAGTGATGTGCTGTGACACGGTAAACCGTGGTCTGGCCTATGCAGATGGCAAGATCTTCCTGCAACAGGCAGATACCACCCTGGTCGCTCTGGATCAAAATACCGGTGAAGTGATTTGGAAAACCGCCAACGGCGATCCTAAAGTCGGTGCCACCAACACCAATGCCCCACTGGTCGTAAAAGACAAGATCCTGACCGGTATCAGTGGCGGTGAATTCGGTGTCCGCGGCTACCTGACTGCCTACAACATCAAAGACGGCAGCTTGGCCTGGCGTGCATACAGCACCGGGCCTGACGAAGAGATGCTGGTCGATGAAAACACCACCGCCATGCTCAAACCGATTGGCAAAGATTCCAGCCTTAAAACCTGGGAAGGGGATCAGTGGAAAATCGGTGGCGGTACCACTTGGGGCTGGTACAGCTACGATCCTGAGCTGAACCTTATCTACTACGGAACCGGTAACCCAAGTACCTGGAACCCATCCCAACGTCCGGGCGACAACAAGTATTCCATGACCATCATGGCGCGTGATGCCGATACCGGTATGGCGAAATGGATGTACCAGATGACGCCGCATGATGAGTGGGATTACGACGGCGTGAATGAGATGATCCTGGTCGACAAGAAATTCGACGGCAAGGATCGCAAACTGCTGGTTCACTTCGACCGCAACGGCTTTGCCTACACCCTCGACCGTGTGACCGGCGAACTTCTGGTCGCGCAGAAATACGACCCTGCGGTGAATTGGGCAACCCATGTGGACATGGAAACCGGTATTCCTCAGGTTGTAGCGAAATATTCTACCGGCCAAAACGGTGAGGATGTGGACACCAAAGGCATCTGTCCTGCTGCGCTGGGTACCAAAGACCAACAACCGGCAACCTACAGCCCACGTACCGGTCTGTTTTATGTACCGACCAACCATGTGTGCATGAACTACGAACCGTTTGAAGTCTCCTACACCGCAGGCCAGCCTTATGTGGGTGCCACCCTGTCCATGTTCCCTGCCCCAGACAGTCATGGCGGCATGGGTAACTTTATCGCCTGGGACGCGGAGAAAGGCGAAATCGTCTGGTCACTGCCTGAGCCATTCTCTGTATGGAGTGGTGCACTGGCAACCGGCGGTGGTGTGGTGTTCTACGGTACGCTGGAAGGCTACCTGAAAGCCGTGGATGAAAAGACAGGTAAAGAGCTTTACCGCTTCAAAACGCCATCCGGCATTATCGGTAACGTGAACACTTACGTGCACAACGGCAAACAATACATCGCTGTGCTGTCCGGTGTCGGTGGCTGGGCCGGTATCGGTATGGCTGCAGGCCTTGAAGGTGACACCGATGGCCTGGGTGCGGTAGGGGCTTACCGCAGGCTGTCTGACTACACCCAACTGGGCGGTGTGCTGACAGTCTTCGCCTTGCCGAATTAATAATAATTATACCCATACGACCTGAAGATGCGCGCATTCAGAGGTCATCAATGCGTTCAATTCAAGGCAAATTTTACGTGGAATAGTCGTTCTATTTCCGTGGAATTTAACGAAGAAGTGGGCGCATTGATGGCCTCCCTTCGGGCGAGTTTACTGACGCAGTGCTCTTTGTTGTTCCTTTTTGATGGAGGTGACTACACCTACAAAGGAACGCCGCGATCACAACGCCAGTCAATCTCGCTGAATCCTGCATCTTCAGGTTGTGTGGGTATAAAAACTAAAAGGGGAGTATTTGCTCCCCTTTCTCAGCTCTGATGCACAGCAATGGGTTGTGCAAATTTCGGGGCATCTACACTCAACGGACAGCAAGAGAAGGAACGCACATGGCAAGACGTTTTATCAAGTCATTCTGTTTGTTTTTAGGCCTTATCGGGGGATGGACAACCAATGCCTTTGCTGAGGAATTTATCGTTACCGCAGTGGGGGTAAAGTTCGACCCCATGGTGGTGATCATGCAACCCGGCGACAGGGTGAGCTGGACCAATATGCCCGCCCACAACGTGGAAACCATTGATGCCATGGTGCCGGAAGGCACTGAGAAAATTAACTCAGAGCTGGGGATGGAGTACAGCCAGGTTTTCGAGAACGAAGGGGTTTACGTCTACAAATGTGCACCACACTGGGGTGCGCGTATGGGCGGTGTGATCCTGGTTGGCACCCCCAGTGACATCGAAGGCGTCATCGACGCTTATCTGGCCGAGATTGAAAAAGACAAGTCGCTGCTTCCTGCCAAAGGATTGCTGAAAAAATTCAAAAAACAGCTGCAACAGGAAGGCATTCTGTAGTGGCAGGAGGAACTTATGAAAAAAGCCGTATCGAAAATAAGTTCATTGTTGGCGGTGATGGCACTCGCTTATTCAGCGTCTGCCACAGCCAATGATTTCCCAACCGTTGAGCGGGTCAAGTTTGTCCAGGAGTGCATGGCGCTCAAAGGGGGGCCTTCTTACGTCAACATGTATGGCTGCAGCTGTGTGATAGACAAAATTGCCGACAAGATGACGTTTGAACAATTCGCCTACGACGATGCCTTTGTGCGCCTGCGCAATATGCGCGGTGAACGCGGGGGGTATTTCCGCTCATCCAAAGACAGCCGACAGGCACGCAGCGAGCTGCTTGGGTTGCGTGAAGAGGCGGAAAAACAGTGTTTTGTCGCTGAAACCATCACCACAGCCAGTCAGTAGGAGGCCATGATGAAGTTATTCAATACAAGCATTGCCCTGATCCTGACCGGACTGTTGTCCCTGTCTTCCGTGGCAGCCGCAGAGAAAGCGTTTCCGTCGCCGCTGCCGGACAAGCTGCGGGTATGTGCCGACCCCAATAACCTGCCTTACTCCAACAAAGCGCAGGAAGGGTTTGAAAACAAAATTGCCGAGCAACTGGGGGAATACTTCGGGCTGGATGTTGAGTATGTCTGGTTTCCCCAGCGTATGGGCTTTATCCGCAATACCTTGAAAAACTGGTCCGATATTGAAGGGCGCTTTGCCTGTGATTTGGTCATCGGCGTTCCGGCCCAGTTTGATATTGCCGCCACCACCAAACCTTACTACCGCTCTGCCTACTCCCTGCTGCTGAAAAAAGACGGGGCTTTGGCAAACGTCAACAACCAGCAGGACTTTCTCGCCTTGCCGGATGCAGTGAAGAAAGCGATCAAGGTTGCCGCGTTCAGCCCTTCCCCTGCTGTAAGTTGGCTGCGGGAAAATGGCTTTAAAGACAGCACCGAGTATTTCCGCATCATGAATGGCGATCCGGAAGACTATCCAGGCAAGATGGTTGGCCGCGTTGCCGACGGTGAATTCGACGCTTTGGTGATTTGGGGCCCCATCGCTGGTTACTTTGCCAAAGCCTATCCGGATCTGGCCGTGATCCCCCTGACATCCGGCAATGGCAATGTGTTCGATTTTTCCATCTCCATGGGAGTCCGATACGGCGAGAAGCCGTGGAAAGAGACCGTTGAAATGGCCATGGATGCCAATGCACCGCAAATTGCCATGATCCTCAACGATTTCGGTGTGCCCGTTGTCGAAGCTTCTTCGAAACCACCACGTGACGATGATGACGACTGATCCCCTAAAAACGGGCAGACTGACTGCCCGTTTTTCATTGCCTTCGACATTGTGCCGGCTCGCCGCCGGCCTGTTGTTTGTGGCTTTTCTGCTCCCATTGCCCGCCAAAAGCACCGACATGCTGGTGCTCGACTTTGAACTCAATGACCTTACCTTTGTGACCGACAACAGCGAAGAAGTGGCGCGCACAGCCATGCTCGGAGACATGCTCAGGCAAACCCTGCAAGAAAAGCATGGTTTTCGCGTGGTCGCCGTGTCGCCAGAACAGTATGCCAATGCCAATCAGGGCTTTGGTTACCTGTTGTCACATCCGGAGGCCGCTGCCGAACTAGGGCGTGAGCACGATGCCAGATGGGTCGTGATCACACAGCTTCATAAACCCAGTTTCCTGTTTGCCTATCTGATCGCGCAGGTGGTTCATGTTCCGACTGACAGTGCCTACCCGGAAGTGATTGTGGAAATCAAAGGGCAACAGGATGTCATCAACCAACGGGGTATCAACAAGCTCTCGGGCAAAATCGCCCGCCAGATTGCGGCTATCTCCCGACCGTGAGTAACAAAAAAGCGATGCCGGGGCATCGCTTTTCAGATTCTACGTCAGGTTAAATACCGGCGCCGTCGCTCACATCATCTTCATGCAAACCACATTCGCGCTTTAGGCCAAAGAAGCGGGTTTCCTCTTCTGTCATGCCTGCTTCAAGCTTACGGGTGGTGTGCACATCCCCAACAGAAACATAACCCTGATCCCACAGCGGGTGATACGGCAGATCGTGATCTTTCAGATAGTAGTGCACGTCTTTATTCGTCCAGTCGATCACTGGCAAGAACTTAAACACCCCGTTCTGGATCCCGAGAATAGGTAAGGTCTTGCGTGATCCGGACTGATCGCGGCGAAGGCCGGAAAACCAGGTCCCGACATTCAGCTCATCCAGTGCACGGCGCATCGGCTCCACCTTGTTCAGGCGGTTATACAGCTCAATGCCCTCAACACCCTGCTCCCACAGCTTGCCATAGTGCGCTTCCTGCCAGGCTGCGCTCTGCTCAGCGCGGTAAACCCGCAGATCCAGCGACAGGCGCTTGGTCAGATCATTGATGAACTGGTAGGTTTCAGGAAACAGGTAACCGGTATCGGTCAGGATCACCGGCGTATCCGGTTTTTCCTGCGTCACCAGGTGCAACATCACTGCCGCCTGAATACCAAAGCTTGAAGAGAGGGCGAATTCGCCCTGCAGGTTTTCCAACGCCCACCGAACCCGCTCCTGCGCTGACAGGCTTTCCAGCTCAGCGTTAATGGGCGCCAGCTCCATTATCTGTTGTGCCTTGGTCAGGCCCAGCAGATCGGACAGTTGAAATTTAGGCATAGAAATCCCTCTTAGAGACTTTCACTTCCGCGATGATACCGGCGCGGATAACAAAATCACCGAAGCCTTCGCCGTCGTTGCGCTCTGTCGCCCAGCGCCCGACCAGTGCGTCGATCTCTTCCAGGATCTGCGCATCGGTGATGTTCTCTTTGTACATTTTAGGCACACGTGTCCCTTCGCGGTTTCCGCCAAGGTGCAGGTTGTAACGGCCAGGCGCTTTACCCACCAGCCCGATTTCCGCCAACATTGCGCGGCCACAGCCGTTCGGACAGCCAGTAACACGGAAGATGATGTGCTCATCACCCACAGCGTGTTTTTCCAGTACCCCTTCCAGCTCGGTCACAAAGCCCGGCAGGAAACGCTCAGCTTCCGCCATCGCCAGCGGACAGGTTGGGAATGCCACACACGCCATGGAGTTTTTGCGTTGTTCACTGACGCCATCATCCATCAGTCCATGCTCGCGGGCAATCTTCTCTATCTTGGCTTTGTTGGATTTCGACACGCCCGCCACAATCAGGTTCTGGTTGGCGGTCATGCGAAAATCCCCTTTGTGGATTTTGGCAATCTCGGCCACGCCGGTTTTCAGTGGCTTGCCCGGGTAATCCAGCAAACGACCATTTTCGATAAACAGGGTCAGGTGATGTTTTCCATCAATGCCTTCTACCCAACCGATACGATCACCGCGGCCGGTAAACTCATACGGACGGCTCACCTCAAACGTCACACCTGCACGTTTTTCCACTTCGGCCTTGAACACATCAGTCCCGACGCGATCCAGGGTGTACTTGGTCTTGGCATTCTTACGGTTTGAACGGTTACCCCAATCGCGCTGGGTAGACACCACTGCCGCCGCCACGTCCAGCGTTTTCGCCAGCGGGATATACCCCAGGTCGTCAGCCTTACGCGGATAGGTTGCCGTGTCGCCGTGGGTCATGGCCAGGCCGCCACCCACCAGCACGTTAAAGCCAACCAGTTTGCCGTTGTCGGCAATCGCCACAAAGTTCAGGTCATTGGCGTGCACATCCACATCATTTTGCGGTGGGATCACGACAGTGGTTTTAAATTTACGTGGCAGATAGTTGGAACCCAGGATTGGCTCTTCATCCTGATGCCCTTCCACCTTCTCACCGTTTAGCCAGATTTCGGCATAGGCACGGGTTTTCGGCAGCAGGTGTTCACTGATCTTCTTCGCCCACTCGTAGGCTTCCTGATGCAGTTCAGACTCTACAGGGTTCGAGGTACACAGCACGTTACGGTTAACGTCACCCGCCGTGGCAATCGAGTCGATACCAATCTTGTTCAGGGTCTGGTGCATCAGCTTGATGTTTGGCTTCAACACACCGTGAAACTGGAACGTCTGGCGCGTGGTCAGGCGGATACTGCCGTACATGGTGTGGTCGGTTGCAAACTCGTCAATCGCCAGCCACTGCTTGGGTGTAATAATCCCGCCCGGCATACGTGCACGCAGCATCACATTGTGCAACGGCTCCAGTTTCTGTTTCTGGCGCTCAGCACGGATATCGCGATCATCTTGCTGATACATGCCGTGAAAACGGATCAACTGGAAGTTGTCGGCGGTAAAGCCACCGGTGACCGGATCAGCCAGATCCTGCTCGATGGTGCCGCGTAAAAAATTACTTTCCCGCTTAAGACGCTCGTTGTCTGACAATGGGCCCAGCTCTTCGCCCAACACAATTTGCTTGTCGCTCATTAATACACATCCTTTTGATAGCGCTTGGCTTTACGCAGCTCGTTCAAATAGTTTTCTGCGTCTTCTCGGCTCTTGCCGCCATGTTGTTCAATCACAGTGATCAGGGCTTCGTGCACATCTTTGGCCATACGGGTTGCGTCACCACAAATGTAAAGGTACGCGCCGTCCTGCAGCCATTGCCAAACTGCCTGACCTTTGGCGAGGAGCTTGTCCTGAACGTACACTTTTTCTGCCTGATCACGGCTGAAAGCCAGATCAATCTCAGTCAGCACACCGTCTTTGAGGTATTTCTGCCACTCCACCTGATACAGGAAGTCCTGGGTGAAGGTACGGTCACCGAAGAAAAGCCAGTTTTTCCCTTCTGCACCGCGTGCATCACGCTCCTGAAGAAAAGCGCGGAATGGTGCGATACCGGTACCTGGCCCCACCATGATAACCGGCGCATCGTCGTCAGCAGGCAGTTTGAAGTTGTCGTTATGCTCGATAAAGACCTTCACTTCACCAGACTCTTCAGCGCGCTGTGCCAGGAAACCGGACGCGCCGCCAACACGGGTGTTGTCACCGTTTTTAAACTCCACCAGACCGACAGTCAGGTGCACTTCTTCGCCGACTTCTTCCTGGCTTGAAGCGATGGAATACAAGCGCGGCGTCAGTTTGCGCAGCAAGCCAACCAGTTGCTCGGCAGTCAGCTTTGTTTTCTTCTCGCCCAGTACATCAGCCACCTGAGTGTTGTTGGCATACTGGCGCAGCTTGTCTTTGTCTTCAGCCAACTTTTGCAGCTTCTTGCTGCCGGAAAGCTCGGCAAAGGCCGCGACCTGCTGCGGGTTGGACGCGGTGATTTCAAACTTCTCAATCAATGCCTGACGCAAAGTGAGGGATTCACCGGCCACTTCCACCGTCTCATCGCCAGTCAGTCCGGCTTTCGCCAGTATCTCGTCCGCCAGCGCAGGGCTGTTGGTGTAGTAAACACCCAGGGCATCACCCGGCTGGTAAGTCAGGCCAGACTCGCCCAAATCTATTTCGATATGGCGCACGTCTTTGCCCGAATCACGCCCGGTAATTTTCTGGTTAGCCACCAGTTCTGCGGTGTACGGGTTTTGCTTACTGTAGGCTGATGCCGTGCCCACCGAGGTGGCGGCATGCAGCGGTACGACCACTTCGCTGGCACCACCACCGATGGTTTCTTTTACCTTGCCCAGCACATCTGAACGCCAGCGCTCTGCATCGCCTTCATAGTCAACATCACAGTCGATACGTGGCGTGATCGCTTTGGCACCCAGTTTGGACAGGAAGGTGTCGAAGTCTTTACCGGTCTGACAGAAAAACTCGTAGCTGGAATCACCCAGTCCCAGTACCGCGTATTGCAGCTTGTCGAGCTTGGGCGCTTTTTTCGATTGCAGGAATTCGTGCAGGGAAATGGCGTTATCAGGTGGCTCGCCTTCACCGTTGGTGGAGGCAACGATCACCAAATGGGTTTCCTTTGCCAGATCGCGTGGCTTGTAATCGTCAGCTGAATAGAGGGAAACCTCGATGCCGTCTGCCTGCGCTGCCGCTTCCAAAGACTTTGCCACACCTTTGGCATTGCCGGTTTGGGAGGCATAAATAATGGTCAGCTTACCGGCGGGTTTTGCCGCCGTTGCCACGGCTGCAGCCAGCGGTTGTGGGGTTGCTCCTGCCGCGGCCGGAGTTTGGCTTAAGCCCCAGAAATAGCCACTGATCCAGGCCAGCTGTTGTGGTGACAAATCTGCCACCGTCTTTTGCAGTTGACCAATCTGCTGATCATTGAGCGGACTGGCCAGCGCAGAAAGTTCCTTGAGTAACATGACACGACATCCCTTTATTATTGCGTGAGCATAGATTAGCCACTCACCGTAATAACTAGAAAGAATAGAAACGCATGTTTTATAACCAAGGGTTTGATGGGGATATTCAGGGTTCCGCGGTGCGCTATCAGGATAGAGCCCGCAACAGCACTGGTTTCAGTGCCGCTGCATCAGGGCGGGATAGACGTAAAAAGTTAAAAGGAGGTGACGCAAAAGTGTGTTGTGGCAAGGCAATAGTCAGCTGTCGATAATCCGCACCTGCTGAAAGCCAACATCCAGCGCATTTTCAGTGGCCATGTCCACATCGCCAAAACACTGTTCAATACCGTTGCCATCAGTCAATGGCACCAGACCGCCACGGGCATGGCGGAACTCAACAATCCAGCCATCACTGGACAGCGAGGGTTCAACCAGCGCCTCAACCAACATACGCTGACCGTACAGCGAGCGAAGTTCCGTTTTTGTCATAGTACGTACCTGCTTCAGCCCAAAACATCGGGGCACAATTTTCCCAATGGTTTCGTATCAAAAAGCATAGTCTGGCGCTTACTGGTCTGCCAGAAAGCCCATTACCGATGTTGAGACGCCGCCAGCACCGTCGGCGGCAGATCCTGGGGATCGCCGCTGAGCAGATGCACCATGGTCATTTTCAGCCGCATAGGCGAAACCGGCTTATGCAGTACCAGGTAGCCGTTTTCCCGCGCCTGATGCTGCAACTCTTCACTGCGGTTGGCGGTGACAATCACGGTCGGGATCGGCTGCATACGATGTGCGTTAATTGACTGCGCCAGCGCAATCCCGGTGACATCGTTGTCGAGGTGGTAATCGGCAATCAACAGCTCTACCGGCGTCTGCACCGTATCACACTGGATTTGCAGCTCTTCCAGCGAAGCGGCGCACAGCACCTCACAACCCCAACGCTGCAGCAGCTCCTGCATGGCATTGCAAATATTCTGGTCGTTGTCGATGACCCATACCCGCGCCCCCTGAAGCATCATGCTGGTATCGGTGACCAGGGATTCAATGTTGTTGCGAAGCGTTGGCGTCTGCGCCGAACCGTAAGGCACCAGCACAGAAAAACGCGACCCGACGCCGGGTTGGGAGTCCACCGAAACCGTGTGCCCCAACACTCCGGCAATCTTGTCCACTATCGCCAGCCCAAGGCCAAGCTGGGTGTGGTTCTTATCCTGATTGGATGTCAGGCGTTTGAACTCCTGGAAGATTTCGTTCTTTTTGTCTTCCGGGATACCGACACCGGTATCCACCACTTCAATACGCAAACCGTCACGGCAGCGGCGGCAACCCAGCAGGATTTTCCCGGAAGGCGTGTAACGCAGCGCATTGGTCATCAGGTTGCGCACAATCCGCGCCAGTAACTGGGAATCGGTAAAGACATTGGCGGAGCTGTGCACGTAGCGCACTTCAACCCGGCCATTTTCGGCGGCATGGCTGAAATCATCGGCGATGTTGTCGAGTAAATCGCTGATGGGGAACGACTGTTTGTCCGCCCGCACCACCCCGGCATCCAGCTTGGAGATATCAACCAGGGTCGTGATAAGCGATTCCACATCTGCCAGTGAGTGCGCCAGTGATGCCACCAGTTTGCGCGCCGACGGCGACATCCGGTGGCTGAGCAGTGAGCCAAGGTACAATTGCGCCGCATTGAGCGGTTGCAGTAAATCATGACTGATGGCCGCCAGGAATTTGGTTTTGGACAGGTTGGCACGCTCGGCTTCTTTTTTGGTTTCCAGCAAACGCTCCTGAATGGTGCGGCGCTCTTCCACTTCTTCCTGAAGCTGGTCATTAAGGGTCTGCAACTGGGCGGTGCGTTCCTGCACCCGAAGCTCCAGGGTCTGGTATGCCTGTTCCAGCTTCTGGGCGCTCTGTTTGCGTTCGGTAATGTCCCAGTTAAGCACGAACAAGCCGGTTGTCTTGCCGTTGGTTCCCTGGTTGGGCACGTAGCTTTTAACCACATAGCGCGCTTCACCGAAGGCGTTGTATTCCTCCAGCTCAAACACCACCGACTCACCGGCCAACGCCCGCTCCACGTAGGGTCGCAACGCTTCAAAGGTCGACATGCTGCGCGAGACAGAAATGTGCTGGCCAATCAGGGCGCCGCGCGGATAGCCATACCACTCGTCGTAAGCACGGTTGGTGAACTGGTAGCGAAGGTCATCGCCCACGTAAGCGATAAGCGCCGGAACATTGTCCGTGATCAGCCGGAGCCACTGCTCGGTTTCCCGCAACTCCTTGGCATCCAGATAACGCTGGGTGATGTCGGTGTAGGTGTTAACGTAACCGCCATCGTCCATGGCGTGGCTGCGCACCTCAATCACGCGGCCATCCGGCAAGGTCTGCACCCGGATCCCTTCAGGCGGACGGATACCGCTGCGCCCGATCCGCCACAATGTCACCGGGCAATCCCTCATCAATTCATCCACCAGCGCACCGTTAAGCGTGTTCTGATCCAGTCCGCTCATGTCGATAAAGCGGTGGTTGAACACCTGAACTTCTCCACCGGTGCTGACCATCAACACCCCTTGAGACAGGTTATCCACCATGTTTTGCAGGATGCGGCTTTTCTCCGCCATCGCCGCCTCAAAGCGTGCGGTTTCCGCCCGCTTCAGCTGGGTGATATCGGCATAAAGCATCACCAGGCCACCGTTGCTGGTCTGGCGCTCCTTGATCTGCAGCCAGCGTCCGTTTTGCAGCCTGAGGGTATGACCGTTGCGTCCATGCCCCTGCTCCCGCACGATAAGGCCGTGGTCTTCCGCCAGTGCGCGCAGTTTTTCCGGCGTCAGGGAGGGTGACTCCAGCGACACGTCGTTATCACGCCAGTAACGCTGAAAACGGCTGTTGGAATACACCAGCTCGCGGTCTGCGTTAAACAGGGCAAAGCCGTCAGTAATGGATTCAATGGCATCAATAAAGCGTTGGTGCGCCTGCTCGGCCTGCTGTTTGGCGAGCATCAATTCGCGGTTGGCCGACTCAATCGAATGGAGCGCCTGATTCAGCTCCTCGGTTTTCTCCCGCACCTGATCGGCAAGCACCACGGAATGCTGAAAGGCGCCCCATGCATCAACCTGACCACACCCGCCCTGCTCGGCGCGACGCACCAAGGCATCAATGATCTTTTTCTGGCGGCTGTTTTCCGCTTCCAGCTCAGCAATTCGCGCCTGCAACGCTGCTTTCGATTCACTCAAGCTAACCTGCCTTACGCGCAATATCGAGCGCTGCCGGCGGTGATTCAAGCGGCGGACGGCCAATCATCACCCCGGTCAGTGTCTGGTTCATATGGATGCCGTTCAACTGTTCTCCGTAGGTATTGAAACCCACCAGGTTGAAGCGGCTGAAAATCTGTTTGGCCGTATCGCGCATCATGTGTTGTTCAATCTCAAGGCGACGCAGGAAACAGTCGCAGGCAAAAGTCAGCTCAGGCTCTCCAATGCGTGCTTCGATGGCTTTCAGCTTGGCTTCCATATCAGCAAACAGATCGCCCGGGCGCATCGCCGTCACCACAATGCCGTCATCCACGGCACAGTAAAAATCCAGGCTCAGATCTTCGTTTACTTTCTGGATCGAACGGACGTAGTACTGATCGCCAATCAGCACCGCGAGCGGATGCAGGGCGTAGATCTCCGGTCTCAGATCTTCGAGGGTGATCCCCGCTTCACGGGCATAGACCTCCGCCGCCGGTTCTGCATTGAATTCATAGACCCGCCTCGCTGTGCTGTCAGCCTGAGTCACCACCAGTTTGCTGTCGAGGCTCTCGATATGGTGAGTGGTGAACACCTCAAACGGGCAGTGGGTGTTGAACATCACCACGATTGCCGATTCGGCGTGGAAGGCACCGTCGCTGTAGACATGGGTGTTGGCTAGGTTGACGTCATCCCCTGCCGAGCCGCCGAAATGGGGAAGGCGTCCGAGGGCCGTATCCAGGGTCACCAGAAAGCGTTCTTCATTCGGGGAGAGGCCATCAATCAGGGTAAGGACAAAAGTATTGCCGTTGATCGGGGCCTTCAGGCCGCTCTGGCATTGCTCAATCAGGGAGCTGACACACAGCTGCGCCGCCTGGAGATCAAAACCTTCCAATGGAACACGCCTGCCGCTGACCTTGAAGTCCCGGCGGGAGAAACCCAGCGCACTGATACTACTTTTGGCGTAGCCCGAGGGGGTGATCTCCCCGGCAGTGGTGCAACCCATCACTTCACAGCGGGTAAAAGCGTGGCGCATTTCACGCCCCAGCGCATCAAGATCGTACGCCGACGAACAAAAGAAGATGACAAAGCCTATCTCCTCCCGATCTAGCTGCAACGCAAGTTCTCTGGCTGCCTTGGTAGCATCCAGTTGGTACGTTGCAGCACTGAAGATGGCGCGTTGAGGCGCCAGCGGTTGAAGCGCGGCCATGTGCTCTCCTGCTCATATCCTTTTATCCATCTTTAGTTTAATCGCTTAGCCCGCGTATTCGCGTCATACTTAGGAAGGAAATTTACATTTTTGCAAACTTCCCATATCAAAAGTTTCAAAAACGTGACAGCCACTGGGTCACAAATGGAATCAGGGTCACTACACTGATTATCGGGAGACGATTCTGATTTGCGCTCAGGCGAACTGACGGCTGGAGAGACCGTTTCGCCGCTGTCGCATGTTGAATTACCGCTGTCGCCGGGAAGGCGTCGGCGTGACTAATAAGGGATGAAGTTATGTTCAAGTTTCTCGTTGCCGATGATCATCCGCTGTTTCGTGATGCGTTAATAGCGGTGATCCGTGATGGCTATGACGACAGCGAGATTTTGCAGTCAGAGGACATAGAACACACACTGTCACTGGCTAGCACCCACCCTGATCTCGACCTGATCCTGCTCGATCTCAATATGCCGGGCATGGCGGGACTTAAAGGGCTTTTGGAGCTGAGAAACCAGTTCCCCACCATTCCCGTCGCTATCATTTCTGCCGAAACCAACAAACAAATTATCCTGCAAACCATCGCCTACGGTGCGGTGGGGTTTATCGCTAAAAGCGCGCCAAGGGAGAAAATGCGCGAAGCCTTCGAGCAGATCCTGGAGGGTCATGTGTATCTGCCCGCCGACATTATCCGCGCCGAAAGCGATGGCGACGCCAGCCCACGGCGCAAGGACGAGCCTCAGTTTTCCCCGGAAATGCTCCATACCCTGACCCGCCGCCAGTTGCTGGTGCTGAAATCCATGGCACAGGGCGCAGCCAACAAGCAGATCGCCTACGATCTCAATATTTCCGAGACCACGGTGAAGTCCCACGTTTCGGCGATATTGAAAAAGCTGGGGGTGCATAACCGCATCCAGGCGGTGGTCGGCGTGACCAATATCGACTTCGACCGTTACCTCAAACGCTGAACCACGTCGCGGTCAATGCAGGGTGGGGTGTTTCAGTGCTTTGAGCACGTGACAGGCCAGCTCTGACAGACTGGCCGGCGTGACCTGTGAAAAATCCACCGCCGGGGATTGTCCTGCCAGCGCCAGCAAGGCTTTGAGAAAGCGGGCGCAATGCTTGTTATACCGCGCTGATACCAACCCCAGCCCACCTTGGCAGCGGGTTTCCAGTTCACTCTGGGTGAGTGGCTCGGTCAGGGATTCAATGGCATGAAGCAGCGCAATAAAGGTGACAGCCGGGTCACTGTCCGCCACTGACTCAAACGTCAGTTCATAACTGAGCAAATCCAGCGCCACCGTCAGGCTGTAGCAGCGACCGCCAAGGCGGCGTTTTTTCATCATGGATGTCGCCATCACCGCCTGCCCGAAAACAGCAATATCCCCCGCATCAATAGTATGGGGGAATGACAGAGTGACATGCATGGCATCGGCGTCATCTTTGTGGCTGACCATAATGGTACCGGCACGGAACACCGGAATACTGCCCCGCACGCTGAGGGAAATGCCGTGCGCCGCATGCTCCCACTCCCCGTCCACAGCACTGACTTCATCCGCCCCCAGTTGGTGATGCCAGAAATGGCGCAACGCAGCAGCTTCATCCTCCGGCACATCCACGGTGTAACCGAGTAACCTGATATTGGCGCTCTGCCATTCTCCCAACCCGCCTATCACAGGCTTCCCCTGCATCCATGCCCATCGCAAGGTGCGTTGCTGGCAAAGAACCAGCCATCGCTCAATGGCTTCGCGGGTGGTGGTGTCACGGGCACTAAGCCGTACCAGTATCGCCAATCGGGTAAGCGGTGGACAGGACGGACACCACTCCCCTTGCCCGCCTTCCCTTTCTTTGGCCGTCAGCAGCGGGTCGTCCTTATCCGCCGCCAGAAACGGCGGCGCAAATGGGGTCTGGGCAAAACCATGGTAAAGGCGCTGCAGGCCATCCCCCCAGCGCCGCGCCATATCCTGTCCGGTTTTCAGCGCCTGATAACGGCTTTGCCAGCTCACCCTACGTGATGGCATTCGCCGAGCGCTGTCCTCCACAAAGCGCGTAAGCGTTTCGGTATCGGCATCGTCCGCCAGGGAAAAGTGAAGCTGTGGCGTTGGCTGGAAATCACTGCTCAATGGCAGAAGCGTCGCGCCGAGCTGGCGAAGCTGTTGCTGGCAGCGCGGTGCGCTCAGAGTCGGATGCAGGGCCGCTGCCCACTGCGGCGCATACGGCAGAGTCACCAGACGCATCGCTGGGGCTTTCGAAGCGGCGAACAGGGAACCGGCTGGCGGGGTTGTTAACCCGACGCCGCCGACATCCTTCAGGGTTTTGGACACCTGGTGCCACAGCGCGACCATGGGCCAGGTACCGGCGGTCAGCAACAACGCATGTTGCGGCCGGTAGTAACGGTGGTGATAACGGCGCAGCGCGGTGATATCAAGCTGTTTGACCGTTTCCGGCATGCCGCCATAAAGCGGCGCGCGCGGGGTGCTTTGCATGGCAAGCGCTGTTGCTTCCCGGAAAGCCGCAAGCTTCATGTAGGCCGTCAGTTCACGGTAAAGCGCCCCGTTTTCGCCCTTTTCATCCACCACCTCCTGCGCGAAATCTTCTTCCAGCAACAGGGGCTGGAACACGCAGTCGGTCATAAAACCCAGACCACGCAGGGCCGATGTAGGGTCGTAGCCACTGAGGTGAAAACGGGTGCTCTCTTTTTGGGTGGTGGCGTTGAACTCCAGCAAAGCCAGCTCAGCGCGAAGGTTGAGGAAGGTTTCCGGATCGGTATAGCGGGAAGAGCCGCGCAGCACCATGTGTTCCAAGGCGTGGGTAATACCGCTGTCATCCTCTACCGGCGTGGGCAGCACCAGGGCGGCACTTAATCTGTTTTCATCGGCAGCGGCATAGTGCCAGTGAACCATTCCCGTGACATGACGATATCCCACCCAGCCAGTCTCAAGCTGTTGCTCACCCGGAGGCAACAACATCCAATCAGATGCGGCGGGGTTGCGTATCGCCATCGCGTCTCCTGTTTGTCATTTCATCATGGCTTAACCGACAAAATGATCTGGCTGTTTTTCACTGTCCGGGACAGGGCTTCACTGTGACAGCCCTGATTGGCCTTAGTCACCGCCGCCTCAATCACAGAGTGATGGGGCGATTTGCTGCACACCGGATCGGCATTGGCGGCATTGCCGGTCAGGAGCAGAGCCTGACAGCGGCAACCACCAAAATCGTTTTCTTTCTCATTACAGCTTCGGCAAGGTTCCCGCATCCAGTCAAATCCGCGGAAGTGATTAAAGCTTTCAGAGTCGCGCCAGATGTACGCAAGCCCATGATCTTTCACGTTGGGATGGGGTAAATCGAGGAGCGCGGCGCTGTGGCATGGCAGCGCCTTTCCATCCGGCGCGATATTGATAAACACATTGCCCCAGCCGCTCATGCAGGGTTTGGGGCGAGTTTCGTGGTAATCCGGGGTGACAAATATAAACTTGGGCCCCTGCCCATTCTGACTTTCCCGTAATGCGTTGACCTTGGCCTCGGCCGTGGCAATCTGGTCGTGGGATGGCAAGAGCGCATCGCGGTTATGCAGTGCCCAGCCGTAATATTGCGATGTGGCAAGCTCGACGAAATCCGCCTCGAGTTCAATGGCGAGCGCCATGATAGCCTCGATGGACTCGATGTTCTGGCGGGTGATCACCACATTCATCACCATAGGAAAGCCGTTGGCCTTCACCGCCTTGAACATGGCCTTCTTGTGTTCAAAGGCATGGCGTTTTCCGGCAATGGCATCACTGAGATCCGGATCGGCAGACTGGAAACTGATCTGGATATGATCCAGCCCCGCCGCTTTCAGCGCTTCAATGCGTTTTTCATTCAGGCCGACCGCCGAGGTAATGAGGTTGGTGTAGTAACCCAGACCATGCGCGTGTTCGACAAGCTGTTCCAGATCGCGCCGCATCAGCGGTTCGCCGCCGGAAAAACCGAGCTGCACCGCGCCAAGCTCTCGCCCTTCCTCCAGCACCCGGCACCACTCCTCGGTGGAAAGTTCGTCCTCTGGGTCGCCAAGGTTAATGGGATTGGCGCAGTAGCTGCAGTGAAGCGGACAGCGATAGGTCAGCTCTGCTAACAGCCAAAGCGGGGGATTAACAGGCTTCGAGCCATTTTTTGTCACGGGCGACCTCCACAAATTCATTCACATCACCGGCCAGGTCAACGCCGGGGAATTTTTCTTCCAGACGGCCAATCACTTCCGCTACCGAGCTCGGCCTCTCAAACTGCCTCAGGATTTCTGCAGCGCTGTCACTGAGTTTCACCATGCCTTCAGGATAGAGCAGCACATGGCAGTCCTGTGCTTTTTCAAACTGCATGCGAAACATGGCATTGCGTTGGTATTGTGCGTCGCTCACGTGACTTCTCCCTTTGTGATTGTCCGTTGTTAAGGCTGCCGTTAACGCTCCAGCGAATGGTGCCACACCGGCTGGTCGGTGATGCCGACATACGGCGGACGGTTGAACTCGTAGGCCATGCTGATGGCGTCGAGCATCGACCACAGGATATCGAGTTTGAACTGCAGGATATTGAGCGCCCGCGCCTGCCCTTCCACAGAGGTGAAATGATCCAGGGTGATCGCCAGACCATGTTCGACATCGCGCCGAGCCTGACTCAGACGCTGACGGAAATAGGTCAGCCCTTCGGTATCAATCCAGGGGTAATGGGTCGGCCAAGAATCGAGGCGTGACTGGTGGATTTGCGGCGCAAACAGTTCGGTCAGGGAGGAGCAGGCGGCCTCCTGCCAGGTGGCGCGGCGGGCAAAATTCACATAGGCATCTACCGCAAAGCGCACCCCCGGAAGTACCCATTTTTCGTCAATCACATCCTGACGGTTCAGCCCCACCGCTTCGGCCAGTTGCAGCCAGGCTTCAATGCCGCCCCACTTGCAGTCGAGGCTTTTGTGGCCGTCGTGGTCAAGAATGCGCTGCACCCAGTCGCGGCGGATATCCGGATCGCGGCAATTGGCCATAATGGCGGCGTCTTTCACCGGGATGGATGTCTGGTAGTAAAAGCGGTTTGCCACCCAGGCGCGGATTTGCTCCTTGGTACATTTACCCGCATACATAGCGATGTGGAAAGGATGGTGAATGTGATAGTACTGCCCTTTATCCAGCAGCGCCTGCTGGAAATCTTCACGACTCATTGCCTTGGTCATACCGCCTCCCTAAATCTGGATTTCCATGCCATCAAACGCGATTTCCACCCCGGACTCGCGCACCGCATGGTGCTCCGGTGAGTCGGGGTCGAGAATGGGGTTGGTGTTATTGATATGGATAAGCACTTTGCGCGGATTATCAAACTGGCTTAACAGCGCCAACATGCCATCGTCGCCGGACACAGAAAGGTGCCCCATCTCGGAACCAAGTGAGGTGCCAAGTCCGGCGCGGATCATCTCATCGTCTGTCCACAGTGTGCCGTCCATCATCACGCAGTCAGCGTCTTTCATCGCCTCTAATACTGACGGCTCCGGCGCGCCCAGCCCCGGCGCATAAAACAGGGTTGCCCCACTTCGGGTGTCCACAATCTTGAGACCGATATTGTCCCCCGGTCTTGGCCGGTTACGGTAAGGGGAAAATGGCGGGGCATTGGATGAAAGTGAAATCGGGTAAAACGCCAGATGCGGCACCGCAGGAATACGCCAGCCATCCGGGCTCTCGATATCGACGGTGTGGGTCTGATATCCCCCTTCCCAGTGCTGCATCATGGATAAAATCGGGTAGGTTGTACTGAGTTCTTGTGCCACTTCTGGCGTGCAGTAAAGCTCCAGCGGCAGGCCTTCGCGCAGGATCAGCAGGCCGGTGGTGTGGTCAATCTGGGCATCGGTAACAATCACGGCGCGGATACTGGAACCGCGGGTGCCTTCAGTACGGGCAAGGCGGGGAGAGGCATTGATTTGCTGGCGGATATCGGGGGAAGCGTTTATCACCACCCAGTTGTCACCATCATCACTGACCGCAATGGAAGACTGGGTTCTCGGCTCAGCCCGGCTGGTGCCGTCGCGCACTGACTGGCACATGCGGCAGTGGCAGTTCCACTGCGGAAAACCGCCCCCTGCGGAAGATCCCAATACCTCTATTCGCATCCGTTATCCCTTTCGTTTCTATGGGTAAAAGAAAACAAAAACGGGATGTCACTATCGCCAGTAGACATCCCGCTTTAAACGCGACTCAGCGGTTGCTGATGTAGAGAGTTACTTCGAAACCAAGTCTCATTTCAGTGTAGCTAGGTTTTTTCCACATAAAATTCGCTCCTTGTATCGATACTTCGGGGCAGACTTTTACCCCACAACTGAGCCTAAGTGGTGGCTCCCAATCTACCAATCCTACTTTGTGATGAATTCTCTCCATCAAGACACTGAGTTAGCAGCTTTCTTAATCCCGCATCTTGTTTACCGCCGGTGAGACGGTCACCGGGATCGCCTCGCCACTACGACGGCTGTTTCGGCGGCGTTTGCCATATTTGTCCGCCACGCAGCGGTCTGTGTCATGCAAAATCGCCACACAGGCCAGACACTGCACGCACTCGTTGTAGTCAATGGCACCATCTTTGTGGATGGCGTTGATGCCACAGTGTTTTTCACACAGCCTGCACGGGCTGCCACATTCGCTGCGCCGGGTCAGCCAGCTGAATAGCCGAAAACGCCCCAGCACCGCCAGCCCTGCTCCCAGCGGGCAAAGGTAACGGCAATAGGCCTTGTGCACTTTGGCGCTGATAGCCAGCAGCAGCGCCGCATACACCACAAACGGCAGGCTGCGCACAAACATCAGGGTGACCGCGGTTTTAAACGGCTCGACTTCAGCCAGGGTTTCCGCCAGCGTCAGGCTGTAAAACGCCGTCGCAACCAAGCCCACCAACACAAGGTATTTCAGCCCAATCAGCCTGCCGTGGAGGGATTCGCTCACTTTCCACTGGCGGATCCGCAGCTTTTCTGCTGCCGCCGCCACCAGTTCCTGCAGGGCACCAAACGGGCACAGCCAACCGCAGTAAAGTCCACGCCCCCACAAAAACAGGCTGACAAACACATAGCTCCAGAGCACAAACAGGATGGGATCGAGCAGGAAAACGGTGATATCAAACCCGTTCCAGAGCGACAACAGCAGGGTGTAAATATTGACCACAGAAAGCTGTCCCTGTGCATAAAAGCCGATAAACAGGATGACAAAACTCAGGGAAACCAGACGCACCGGCGTCAAGTAGCGGGCAAAACGTCCCAGACGGTGCTGGAAGACAAACACGGCAGTTAGCAGCACAAGGTAGAGACCCAGCACCAGCACCTCGCCCAGCCGGTCATCCCAAATCCTAAGCCACAGCGGGCGCGGTTTTTCCGGCGGTGCGACCGGGATTTGCACCATGTCAGGCAGGGTAAAATCGGTGTGCACTGAAAAGCTTTCAGACTCCAGGAAGTTCTTTTTCAGCTGTACGGTCATGCCAACGGTGATCGGGAAGGCAGGGTCGAAGCCGCTTTGCGCCGAAAACGTGAAAATATGGGTGCGGTCAAACGGGACAACAGGCTGCGCAAACACTGGCGGCTGAGCATGATATAAGTCCGCATCACGAAGTGGCAGCGGGCTCCCTTCCTGGCGGAGCGTCAGGCGAGCAGGCGTGGTTCCGGCCACAAAGTCTTGCGCCACATGGTGGTACGCGCCGCGGGAACCCACGAGTACCGCAATCTCGCCCGGGGAAAGAGCGTCCATAATGCGCCGGTATTCCTCTTCGCCCAGCAGGTTTTTTCCCACCAATGGCGGGTTGAGAATGGCGAGGTTCAGGTTAATAAACGGGGCATCTTCGAATGCACTGGGGTTACGGGCAGCGGTAAGACGCTCTGTCGCCACACCCATGGCGCTCGCGGCAGCGTCCTCATCCATTTCCCAGTGAAACAGCAGGCCATCGGCGTCCATTTCGGGTAAGGATTTTTCGCTGAAGCTTTCCATATCGAGCCTGGCTTTGGTCACAGAGCCAAAGCCTGACAGGCGGGATTGCGCCACTTTGCGTGCGGCGGCGAGAATGGTGTCGTGCACCACCATCACAGACACAGTGGCTTTGGTGACACCGTCAAAATAGACAATATCGTCACTGACGATATGTTGCTGATTGCTCCCCACCAGCACCTGCTGCTTGAGCGACAACCCGCGGTACTGGTTGATAAAATCAACCAGCGGTTCTTCGCCCAAGCCATGGAGGAAAATGGGTTCATGGTGATTGATCAGCATCAGGCCGACTATCCGCCCGTCCACATCCAGCCCCATACGCAGGTTGATACTCTGGCCGGAAAAACCGGGAAAATCGGTTAAATCATCGGTTTCAAACAGGTAGCCGAGCGGTTGGTCGAGTTGGTAGATTTCGGTGACGGGCAAGGCATCATCGGAGGCTTTCATCCGGGTGGCACTGGGAAACAGCGCCGCCGCTTCCTCACTGACTTCCAGCCAGGGCGATGCCATGACAAAAAAAGGCAATAACATGAGAAGCAGCCACAAAATCAGGGCACTACGCCAACGCATGATCAACCTCAATATCCTTATGCTTTGATGTTCTGCCGGCAGGAAAACCAGGGCAGAAAAAAGCGGGGCATCACACCCCGCAGCATTAAGGCCTCGGGCAGCACGGGAGGATGCGCTGCCGTCGACCACCAGACAAGGACTCGAACAATAAAACGGTTTAGAAGAAGCCCAACGGGTTGATGTCGTAGCTCACCAGCAGGTTTTTGGTTTGCTGGTAGTGGTTGAGCATCATCTTATGGTTCTCACGGCCAATACCGGATTTCTTGTAACCACCAAACGCGGCGTGCGCCGGGTAGAGGTGGTAACAGTTGGTCCATACACGGCCGGCTTCAATCGCACGTCCCATGCGGTATGCACGGTTCATGTCGCGCGTCCACAGACCGGCACCCAGGCCATATTCGGTGTCGTTGGCAATCGCCAGTGCTTCTGCTTCATCTTTAAAGGTCACCACGCTGACCACAGGACCGAAGATCTCTTCCTGGAACACGCGCATGTGGTTTTCACCTTTGAAAATGGTTGGCTGGATGTAGTAACCGCCACCGAAGTCTGCCGCAGAACCACCCAACAGTACTTCTGCACCTTCTGCACGGCCGATATCAAAGTAGCCTTTAATTTTCTCGAATTGTTCATTCGATGCCTGTGCACCCACTTGGGTTTCAGTATCGAGTGGGTTGCCGTGTTTGATCGCCTTGGCGCGCTCAATCACACGGGCAATGAACTCGTCGTAAATGCTTTCCTGAACCAGCAGGCGTGACGGACAGGTACACACCTCGCCTTGGTTAAAGAACGCCAGCACACAACCTTCGATAGCTTTGCTGATGTACTCATCTTCTTGATCCATCACATCTTCAAAGTAGATGTTTGGCGACTTGCCGCCCAGCTCTACAGTAGATGGGATCAGGTTGTCAGCGGCGCAGCGCAGGACATGGTTACCAATCGCTGTTGAACCGGTAAACGCGATTTTCGCGATACGGTTGGAGGTTGCCAGTGCCTGACCCGCTTCAGGGCCCATACCGTTAACCACGTTCAGTACGCCCGGTGGAAGCAGATCACCAATCAATTCCACCAGCAGCAGGATGGTGGTCGGTGTCTGCTCAGCCGGTTTCAGGACAATACAGTTACCCGCAGCCAGTGCTGGCGCCAGTTTCCATGCTGCCATCAACAGCGGGAAGTTCCATGGAATGATCTGGCCGACTACGCCGAGTGGCTCATGAATGTGGTAGGCCACGGTATTGGCATCAATCTCAGCCGCAGAACCCTCTTGCGCGCGAATCGCACCGGCGAAGTAACGGAAGTGATCGACACAAAGCGGAATATCAGCGGCGAGCGTCTCACGCACAGCCTTACCATTTTCCCAGGTTTCCGCCACCGCCAGATATTCAATGTTGGCTTCGATGCGGTCAGCAATCTTGAGCAGGATGTTGGAGCGCTCAGTGGCCGAAGTTGCACCCCAGCTTGCTTTTGCCTGGTGGGCGGCGTCCAGCGCCAGCTCGATGTCTTCGGCTGTTGAGCGTGGGATCTCAGCGATGGGATCACCTGTGCAAGGCGAGGTGTCCGTAAAATACTGACCTTTGACTGGCGGAATCCAATCACCACCGATGTAGTTTGCATAACGCGCCTTAAAGTTAACGACAGCTCCGTCGGTATTTGGTTTTGCGTATATCATTGTCCACCCCTGTGTATTGGTGATTTCCCTGTGTCGTCCCTGACAAGGCCCCAAAGACCATTGTCAGGCGTTGTACATAGAGTATGGAATCACCCCCAGATCCCACCATCGCCCCTTGGTTGGCAAAATCTCATACTTTGGAGTGAGATGACGGGGAGGAGTCTCGGTCTGGGCAGACAACAAACCCGCCTCCAGTATCGCGTGGGCACCCTGAAAATTGGCGTCTCACGGCTGAAACCGACACGCATTAGTTTGCACCATAGCGTTGCACCATTTGGTGGCAATACGGCGGAAAAAGCAGACAAAAAAGCCGGACGAATGTCCGGCTTTGAAAGGTTTCGGGCAAAGACTGTGAGTTAGCCTTTTTTAGGCAGTTTGAACGTCCAGACCATGCCGCCCTGGTTGAAGCTTTTAACCCGTTTGGCCACGTCGCCACCCCACAGTGGCACTGCGCCACCCCAGCCGGAGAGCACAGAAATATATTGCTCGCCGTCCATATCCCAGGTGACCGGGCTGCCGACAATACCGGAACCAGTATTGAACTTGTAAAGCAGCTCACCGGTTTTGTCGTCAAACGCCAACAGATAGCCTTCAGGGTTACCGGTGAAGACCAGACCGCCCGCCGTGGTCAGCACCCCGCCCCACAGCGGCGCGTAGTTTTTGTATTCCCATACCCGCTCACCGGTCTTCGGATCGTAAGCACGCAGCACGCCGATGTAATCGTCATTCAGCGCCTTGATGGTAAAGCCTGCACCGAGGTACGCCGCCCCTTTTTTATAGCCCACCGGTTCGTTCCAGATATCCATTTGCCACTCATTGGCAGGCACATAGAACAGACCGGTCTTCTGGCTGTAAGCCATTGGCATCCAGTTTTTACCGCCGAGGAAAGATGGCGCTGCCACCACTGTTTCACCCTGCTTGGCATCACCTGGATTACCCGGACGGTTGCTGGCGATATATTTCGGACGGCCGTTCTCATCCAGCCCTTCTGCCCAGGTAATTTTGTCCACGAACGGGAAGCCGCGGATAAAGTCGCCGTTGGTACGGTCAAGCACGTAGAAGAAACCGTTACGGTCAGCGGTAGCCGCCGCTTTTACCGGTTTGCCGTTTTCGGTGTAATCAAACGAAATCAGCTCGTTCACACCATCGAAATCCCAGCCATCGTGCGGGGTAGTCTGGAAGTTCCAGACGATTTTGCCGTCGTCCGGGTCAATCGCAAGACGGGAGGAAGAAAAGAGGTTGTCGCCCGGACGCATGTGGGAGTTCCACGGTGCGGGGTTACCGGTACCAAAGAACAGAAGGTCAGTGTCGGCATCATAAGTACCGCCGAGCCATGGCGCCGCGCCGCCACTTTTCCACAAATCCGCTGGCCAGGTTTTACCCGGTGCACCACCGGAAATACCGTTCTCCAGTTTCTTGCCGTCTTTCCACACGTAACCCATGTGGCCTTCCACGGTAGGACGCTCCCACACCAGCTTGCCAGTCTTGGCATCATAGGCACGCACTTTACCGACGATACCGAATTCACCACCGGAGACGCCGGTGATCACATTGCCTTTCACCACAATTGGTGCGGCGGTGATGGAGTAACCGTCCTGATAGTTTTCTACGGTTTTCTTCCAGCGTACCTTGCCGGTTTTGGCATCCAAGGCCACCAGTTTGGCATCCAGGGTACCGAAGATAACCAGATCGTCATACAGCGCCACGCCGCGGTTTATCACGTCACAGCAAGGCATGATGCCATCAGGCAGACGGGCGTCGTATTGCCACAGCTCGTCACCGGTTTTAGCGTCAATCGCGTAGACGCGCGAGTAAGAGCCGGTCACATACATGACACCGTCTTTGATCAACGGCTGACTTTCCTGACCACGCTGCTTCTCACCACCGAGAGAAAAGGCCCAGACCGGACGGATTTCTTCCACCGTTTCCTTGTTCACCATTTCCAGTGGACTGTAGCGCTGACCACGAAGTCCCATGCCGTAAGTCACCACATCCTCTGTGGTCTGCTGATCGGCGAGGATGTCTTGGTCCGTGACGCCCGCAAAAGACGGTGTGGCCGTCATTGCGAGCAAGAGCGCGGCTGAAAGACCGCAGCGTTTGAATGACTTCGTTGTCATAAGGATACCTCTTTGATGGCGCATGCTTTCGCAAGCACGTTCTGTCGTTGCTGTTCTGCCCACCGGCGACGGCAGGCGCCAAGTTTTACGTAGGGTTTACTGTGTTCCTGTCATTATTTCTGGATCGGTTTGCGCCGAGAGAAAGCGCTCCGGGAGCTGGTAATCGACCCCGTACTTCTCTCCCCAGCGGATAAAATCGCCGTTGTTGATGTGTTCCATCACAATGTCTTCCAGCGCATAGGCAAGCTGGCGGTAGTTGGCATGTACCGCCATTCCCAGCTCCCAGTCGCTGCGGCCAAGCAGGGGAAAGGCCAGCTCGGTCAGTTGTTCGGTTGGTGCTTTTTTCCCTTCCCCGCCTGGCTTTTGGTGCAGCCACTCAAGCTGGGAAGCCATGCCCATCACCATGGCAACATCGCCGCTTCGCAGGGCTCTGAAAGCCTCGGGTACGCTGGGGAAGGTGTGGGTGTTGTCACGGAAACGACCGCCCATGGCGGTAGTGAGATAAAACTGGGGAACGGTGTCGACTTCCACGCCGACGGGGTAATACATAAACCGGGCTGCGGTTTGCGGTTTGTCCATCTGCGCAGCATCGTAGGCCATAGCCCAGCGCTCGCGCTGGTAAGGGGCGAACATGTGCACTAACTCATGGGCGGGCAGCCCCAAATCATCACGCTTAAACGCAAACTCCCTGTCGTAAGGTACCCGCAGCATCACATCAGCCTTGACCCGCTGGCCGTCTTCACTGGTGAGGTTCATCCCTTTCCAGAGGTAATTGCGCATGTCGTCATCGACCGTTTCGTCCGGTGTCATCCAGCGAAGGTCGAGTTTAACGCCGAGCCCCTGCGCCAATGCCTTGGCAAGCTCAATGTCTATCCCGGCCGGTTCGCCGTTTTCATCGGTAAAGGAATAGGGCGGAAAATCGCGATACACCGCAATGGCAATCTCCCCACGCGCCTGGATGTCATCGTAGGAGAGCGCCTGTAATGGCTGTGACAGGCTCAATACCAGCATCAAACAGAGGGTGACCATCAGTTTTCGCATCTTCCGCCCTCCCTGTTAGCCGTTTTCCGGTGCCACGGATTCCAGCCAGGTGCGGATAGCCCACAGCGCTTCCTGGTTGAGGTGCTCGGTCATTTTAGGCATGTAAACCGCACCGTTACGCACTGCGCCATTCTGGACACGGTAGATGTACCACTCGTCACCGTCGTAATCCGGCGCCAGCATTCTGAGATCCGGAGCGATGCCGCCGGAAATACCTTCCAGGCCATGGCATCGTGCACAGTTCTGGTTGTAGGCAGAGGCGCCGATGCGCTCGACTTCCACCCGCACCTCCCCTTCCACTTCACGGTAGGGATTGGTGTCTGACCACTCTTCGCCAAGGGTGGGAATGGTGGACGTATCGATAGATTGCGGGGTGACGTTGCCGTGGGCGAATGCCATTTGCGTGCCGAAAAAGCCCAGCAGTGCAACAGCGGTAATAACGCAGATGTTTCGTTCAACCTTTTCCATGTTTCTCTGGCTCCTAATTTGCGGTGCTGGAAAAAGTGTAGGAGCGGCAGTGCGTTGAGAACATGGTACAAAAGCGGGGATATTCCTCATTCTTTGGGATGAATTTTGCCAAAGTCTCGTCCCTGCTTTTGGCAAACAGCATGGCAGCCGCATACAGTATTAACGTGATTAAAAAGCGGGCTGTGTAAATGAAGAAACGGGAATCAAGCACCGGAAAAACAGGGAATTACCTCGCCATCATCAGTGTCTTGCTTATGCTGACTGGCGCAGTAAAAGCCTATGCCGTAGAGGTGGCATTTGGCCTGTTAAGGCAGCCGGTGGAAACCACCACCGCGGTGCCGGAGTATCTGGCTGAACCGGAAAATAACGGTGAATCAGGGGCAGAGCTTGCAGTCAGTGATGCTAATGGCACTGGCAAATTTCTTGGCCAAAAGTACAGCATCCATACCCAAACCAGTGACGACCCGGCGGCAATCAATGCTGCGGCCAAGGCATGGTATGACACCGGCATGCGCTTTTTCCTCGCCGACCTCGACACTCCGCTGCTACAAGGCCTGCGAAAGGCATTGCCGGACGACGCCCTGATTTTCAATGTCGGCAATCAGGATGACGCTCGGCGTACCACGGTATGCCTGCCCAATACCCTGCATACTGCGCTGAGCTATGGTATGCGCGCTGATGCCCTCGGCCAGTGGCTTCGTGTCCGTCGGTTGACGGAGGTGTTTCTGGTTTCAGGTATCACCGATGCTGATGCCAAGTTTCTCGCTGCGACCAAATCATCACTCAGGAAGTTCAACCAGAAAATAATCAAAGAGAAGGTGTGGAATTTTGATACCGACCTTCGCCGCACCGCTTCCGCCGAGCTGCCCCTTTTCACCCAGGCGAGTGATTACGACGCGGTATGGGTGATTGATGAAAGCAACCTTTTCGGCCAGCACCTCCCCTACAACACCTGGCTGCCCCGCCCTGTTATTGGCACTCATGGCCTGCGTGCTGATGGCTGGAGCTATGTGATTGAACAGTGGGGTGCGGTTCAGCTTCAAAACCGCTTCACCAAAAAATTCGACCGCCCAATGACAACCAAAGACTTCGCCGCTTGGGTGGCAGTACGTTCCGTCAATGAGGCAGTCACTGTACTCAACAGTGGTGATGTGAACACGGTTTTGCCTTTTATCATGAGCGATAAATTCCAGCTTGCGGCCTATAAAGGGCGCAAGCTCACCTTCCGGCCATGGAACGGTCAACTGCGTCAAACCGTGCCCTTGTTCGATGCCCAGGCGCTGGTGGCCAGTGCTCCGTTTGATGGTTTCTTGCATCCGCGCAACGAACTCGATTCCCTCGGTGTCGATGAAGCGCAAAGCGAGTGCCGCCAGTTTTGAACCCTGTTGGAAACCTGACAGTTAACAGAAGGACATCACCATGAACTTTCCCAAACCCTTGCTTGCCATGACCCTTGCGGCGCTGCTCGCGTCACCTGCCATTGCCAAGGAAGTGGCCTATGTTGCCAATGAAAAGGATGACACCATCAGCGTGATCGACATGGACACCATGGAAGTGACGGACACCATTGAGGTCGGGGATCGTCCCCGGGGAATTGAGCTCAGCAAAGACGGTACCCAGCTCTATATCTGTGCCAGTGAATCTGACACTGTGCAAGTGATGGATTTGGCCACTAATACCATTGTCGGTGAGCTGCCGTCCGGTGAAGATCCGGAACTGTTTGCCCTGAGCCCGGATGGCAAGCGCCTCTATATCGCAAACGAAGATGATGCCCTGATGACGGTAGTCGATATTCCAACCACCAGTGTGGTGGCGCAGGTAGAAGTCGGGGTTGAGCCTGAGGGCGTGGCGGTCAGCCCGGACGGGAAAATGGCGATCATCACGTCAGAAACCTCCAACATGGCGCACTGGATTGATACCGAAACCAACCAGATGGTGCACAACACCCTGGTGGATGCCCGCCCGCGCTACGCCACTTTCACACCGGACGGCAAGCAGCTTTGGGTCAGCGCAGAGATTGGCGGCACCGTGTCGGTGATTGATACCGATAGTAAGGAAATCATCAAGAAAATTGGCTTTGCCCCCAAAGGGGTACACAAGGACAAAGTGCAGCCGGTGGGCGTAAAAATCACCGCTGACGGCAAAACCGCTTTTGTTGCACTTGGGCCTGCAAACCATGTCGCTGTGGTCAATACTGACACCTTGGAAGTGGAAGATTACCTGCTGGTCGGCCGCCGCGTGTGGCAGATGGCATTTAATGAAGCGCAGGACAGACTGCTGGCCACCAACGGAGTCAGCGGCGATGTTTCCATCATTGATGTGCCCAACCGCGAGGTGATCAAAACGGTGAAAGTCGGCCGCTACCCTTGGGGCGTGGCGGTACGCCAGGTTGAATAGGAGACGGTGATCCCGGCGCATGATTGATGTTTCTGCTCTTACTCACCACTACGGCCCGCGCTGCGCGTTGGATGGAGTTTCATTCTCCCTTGGGCGCGGCCTGCATATGTTACTTGGCCCCAACGGCGCCGGAAAAAGCACCCTGTTTTCACTCCTGACCCGGCTGACCCCAGTGCAACAGGGTGAAATTCATCTTTTGGGTCAAAAGCCTGATCGGAACACCATGGCAAAGCTTGGCATGGTGTTCCAGCAAAATACCTTGGATCTGGACTTAACCGTGGGGCAAAACCTCAGTTACTACGGGGCGCTGCACGGTTTCAGCAAAGCGCAAAGCCTGAAGAAAGCCGCGCCATTGCTGGAACATTTTTCCCTGACGGACAGGCTCAATGACAAAGTTCGCAGCCTTAACGGTGGTCACCGCCGCCGTACCGAGCTGGTGCGTTCATTGATGCACGCACCGTCCATTTTGCTGTTGGACGAACCGACCAGTGGCCTCGATCCCAAGGCGCGATCTTCGCTGTCTGACGCGGTACGTTCGCTCTGCGACCAGCAACCGCTTTGCGTGCTGTGGGCCACTCACCTGATTGAAGAGGTGGACGACAAAGACGATGTGGTGATCCTCCACAAAGGCAAGCTTCGGGCACACAATACCGCTCAGGAGTTACGCACGCTCCACCAGCACCCGACCCTCGCCAAAGTGTTTGCTACCCTGACAGCCGATGACGGCACGGAGCGTGGTGCATGAAATACTGGTACGCCTTTGTCGGCATTTGCTACCGCGAGTGGTTGCGCTTTTTTTCCCAGCGGGCACGTTTCGCGGCCAGTCTGGTGCGCCCTTTGCTCTGGCTGGTGGTGTTTGCCGCCGGTTTCCGCGCCGCGCTCGGCATCGCTATCATGGAGCCCTACAGCACCTACATCAATTACGAGGAATATATCCTGCCCGGCCTGTGCGCCATGATTTTGCTGTTCAACGGCATGCAAAGCTCCCTGTCGATTGTGTATGACCGCGAGATGGGCAGTATCAAGGTGCTGCTGACCAGCCCGCTTCCCCGGCCATTTCTGCTGCTGTCCAAGCAGATCGCGAGCGCCCTGGTGAGCGTGTTGCAGGTGGGGGCATTTTTAGTGATTGCCGCCCTGTATGACAGGCCGCTTTCCCCCATGGGGTATCTGATGGTGATCCCCGCCCTTTTCCTGGTTGCCCTGATGCTGAGTGCTCTCGGGATTGTGATTGCTTCGCGCATCAAACAGCTGGAAAACTTCGCCGGGGTGATGAACTTTGTCATCTTCCCGATGTTCTTTCTCTCCTCCGCTCTCTATCCGCTGTGGAAAATGCAGGAAGCCAGTTTGTGGCTGTATGACATTTGCCGTTTTAACCCCTTCACCTTCGGGGTCGAACTGATCCGCTTTGCCCTCTACCAACAGCTCAACCTCAATGCGCTTTTGGTGGTGGCGGGTTGTACCTTTGCCTTCGTGGTACTGGCAGTAATTGGCTTCCAGCCCGTCAAAGAAACCGGAAAGAAAGGCGGCTGATTTCACCAGATTGCAGGCACAAAAAAACCGCGCCGGAGCGCGGTTTTTGTCTTTCTAACCGGGAGATTAGAAGTTCAGCTCTACACCACCGAAGAAACCGTCGTTTTGGAACGATTGCTTGGTCGCGAAGTAGTTGAAATCGTAGTCCTGAATGCGGTAGCCCGCTTTGAAGTTCAGGTCTGCAGCCACCAGGCCCACAGTGAACAGAATACCTGCTTCACCATCTACGGTGTTGTTTTCGTCGTAGCTACCAAAGCTGAAGCTACCGAACAGTGATACTGGCGTTGCAGGAATGCCCAGGCGCACGTCTGAGTATACGTTTGGCTGCCACTCGTCAAACTGCTGACCATCAAAACGGCCAGTGAAGTTTTGCAGGTTCAGACCGATGTCGAAAGACAGCAGGTCATTGTCCAGGATTTCGTAGTACGCAATGAAGTCATACTGGGAGAAATCGGTGTTGAACTTTGCAGATTCCACGCCGGTGTAACGCACTTTCGCGTTAGGGATCAGCGGGATGAAGTGTTCAAAAGCGGCGTAGTAAGATGGCTGAACACTTGCGTCATCGGCACGAACGTCGTTGATTTTCGCATCCGCGTACCACGCATCTGCGCCCACTTTCGCCCCAAGAAGCACTGCTGACTGAGCCGGCATTGAAAATGCGCCTGCCACTGCCAGCGCAGCAAGAGAAAGGTTTAGTTTTTTCATTTGAAAGGGCTCCGCCTTACATTTTTGAGTTTATGTTTGCGAGCACTATAGCAAAACCAAGACAAATATTCCGCACATCCTGCCGGATTTTTATGCGGAATAGGTCAATAACGCTGTCTGCCCCTGCAAGGCGGGCGCCGGTCAGTACCGGCGCGCATTGTGGTAACGGCGGGAGCGTTTGTAACAATAGTCACGGCACTGGTGTGCGGTTTTATCCCGGCCTTTAAGCAGCCATACAATCACCGCAATCAACACAATCCATGGCAGCAACTTAAACATCAGGCCGACCATACCGGCCAGTGCCATCACGATAAACCCTACCGCCATTGCAGCGATGATGCCGATGAAGCTCAAACCTGTCGCCAACAGCGCAATGGTAAAACCAACCAGAAACAGAAACTCAATCATCTGACCCTCCTAAGGTACGTGACGTTCCATTGATGTAGACGTCACTGCACGAAGCAGGCCAACTTTACAAAAACCAAAATAATCAGACAGATAGCAAAAAGGCGTCACAACTGCCTGTGACGCCTTCTAAAAGATTTAGCAATTTACACCACATAAAGTGGCTTTTTTAACCAGTGTGGTTACACATCCAGATGTTCTGGAATTTTCGCCAGCGCGGCTTCCAGCACTTCAATGCCCGATCCCGGTTTGTGGGCATTTTCACTGATGTAGCGGCGCCACTGGCGTGCGCCCGGCATGTTCTGGAACAGACCCAGCATGTGACGGCTGATGTGGTTCAGGTAAGTGCCTTTACTTAGCTCCGCCTCAATGTAAGGGAACATCGCCTTTACGGCATCGCTGCGCTTGATGATTGGTGCATTGCTGCCAAACAGGCGGCTGTCAACTTCCGCCAGCATGTATGGGCTTTGGTATGCTTCACGGCCAACCATCACGCCATCCATGAACTGCAGGTGTTCTTCGCACTGATCCAGCGAGGTGATGCCGCCGTTAATCCCCATAGTCAGGTGCGGAAAGTCTTTTTTCAGCTGATATACGCGCGGGTAATCCAGTGGCGGAATTTCACGGTTTTCTTTCGGGCTCAGGCCAGACAGCCAGGCTTTACGGGCATGGATAGTGAAATCGGTGCAACCGCCTTTTTCGCTGACAGTGCGTACGAAGTCCACCAGAAAGTCGTAGCTGTCCTGATCGTCGATACCGATACGTGTTTTCACCGTTACCGGCACGTCCACCACCTCTTTCATGGCCGCAACACAATGGGCAACCAGTTCGGCTTCACCCATCAGGCAGGCACCAAAACGGCCGTTCTGAACGCGGTCAGACGGACAACCTACGTTGAGGTTGATTTCATCATAGCCACGTTCCACCGCCAGCTTGGCACAATGCGCCAGATCGACCGGGTTGGAACCACCCAGTTGCAACGCCAGCGGATGCTCTTCCTCGTTATAAGCCAGAAAGTCGCCTTTACCGTGAATGATCGCACCGGTCGTCACCATCTCGGTGTACAGCAGTGCATTCTTGGAAAGGATACGGTGGAAGTAGCGGCAATGGCGGTCAGTCCAATCGAGCATGGGCGCTATAGAAAAACGATTCGCGGCGTATTTATTGGCTTTATCAGTGTTTTGCATGATTTAGTCTCAAATCAACACTGTACAAATATACAGTGAATTACCTAGAATCTGATGGAAAATCCTCTTCCAGTCCCCCTATAGTCCCCCTCAAGGAGTAGGACAAAATGGCAAGCTACAGCATAGAAACTCGAAAGCTAAAAAGCGGTGAACTTAGGTTCAAGGTAACAGTAGTCGTAAAAAAAGATTCGCGCATTATACACAGGGAAAGCAAAACTCTAAAAAAGAAAGCACTCGCTAAATCATATGGAATGCGCAGAGTGGCTGAACTGGAGTCAGAAGGGGTACTGAACAGGCCCAAGTCAGTCCCCCTTGCGGTACTCCTCGATTCTTTTATGGCCGAACCCGAATTGTGGAACAGAACCGGACGAACTAAGCGCTATGTGATTAAGTTACTTAGAGATTGTGACATTGCAAAAGTTGAGAGCAATGAACTGAAAACCAGTGACCTGATCCAGCACTGCAAAAATCGCAAGGGTGCGGGAGCTGGCGGCGCTACCATCTATCACGATATTGCTTACCTACGTTCGGTGATGAAGAAAGCCAAACCTGTTTTCAATATTGCTGCCAACTTTCAGATTTTTGATGAAGCGGTCCCCGTTCTGACTGATATGGGCTTAATCGGTAAAAGCCAGAAGCGCACTCGCCGCCCTACTTCCGAAGAATTGAAATTATTGAAAGAAGGTTTGGAGAAAAGGGAGTCCTTTAGGCCGAATGGGAAAACACGAATCCCATTTACCGATATTCTTGAGTTCAGCATCCTTACCTGTATGCGCATTGGTGAAGTCTGCTCGATTCGATGGGAAGATCTCGACCAAGAAAACAAAACAGTGGTGGTAAGAGACCGAAAAGACCCGCGCAAAAAGACCGGCAACCACATGCTTGTTCCTTTGCTTGGGGAGTCTTTTGATATTGCTCTTAGACAACCAAAGAAAGGTGATCGCATATTTCCCTACAACCCGCGAAGCGTGAGCGCAGGATTTCAAAGAGTGCGTAACGAACTAGGCATTGAAGATTTGAGGTATCACGACTTGCGAAGAGAGGGAGCAAGCCGATTGTTTGAAAAGGGCTACTCAATTGAGGAAGTAGCACAAGTCACAGGACATAGGAGTTTGGATGTACTTTGGCAGGTTTATACTCAGCTATTCCCCTCCAATCTACATAAAAAGGCTCAGCAATGAGCCTTTTTTATTAATCTAAACAACTGAAATAAAACAAATTTCAAAAAAACACAACCACAAAACGCCCACACGGTAAGATTTATAGGCTATATCGTAGCGTTGCGAATCTGCCTTAGTCTCTTGTTAGCACACAGCACTTTCCTGATTCAGCGAATCTTCATATTGCTTTCTGCGTTTAGACGACTCTGCGCAAAGCGGCTTTACAATGTAATCATATGACGCACTGTTAAAGCCTTGTTTTTCTAACGCTAACAAGCATTTGCTTTCGCTTTAGATTCTAATTTATGGGCAATCACTTTATCTATAACTGGTCTAAAACGATTCTTACTACGGTAAGACATTCAATCATTCTCTTATTAATAAATCCACTGAATATTGCAGATTCTACCTTTTAAGTTCAATTGCTTATGTTTAATAACGCCGCGTTAAGTGGTGAACAACGCTACCACCAAACCTAAACCATTGCGCCATAAACACGAAACCCAACCCTGAACTGAAAATGCCAAGCGTTGGGAATCACTCTCAAATTTATTGTTAGCTGTCAATTGTACACTTTGTGACCACACGCATAGAAAAACATATAAAAGACTATTATTTTACATACTAAATTATCAACAAAAAGAAAGTTATTATGAAAAAACTTACCCTCCTTGCTACAACAATACTTCTTTCCACAACTTCTTTTGCTGCAACTAGACTAAATGTTGATGGAGCTGTACAAACCGAAACAATACGCATTGCTTCATATAACATTATGGCATCTCGAATGGGTGACACTGTGGCCATTCGTGATGCTATAAAAGAAATAAATGCAGATATTATCGGACTGCAAGAGGTCGATAACAAAACAGGACGCTCTGGTAAAAACTTCAGTTCTAAAGGTGTAGAACCAATAAACCAAGCTGAATACTTTGCTAAAGAACTGAACATGCACTTCGCATTTTGTCAGGCTATCGAGTTTGATGGTGGCTCATATGGACATGCCATTCTTTCAAAATACCCTGTAAAAACAATTAAGACCGTACAACTACCAAATAAAGACAACAAAGAGCAACGAGTGGCTTGTGCCGTTGAAGTTGATGTACCTAACTACCCTGCGCCTATCATTGCGGTGACAGCACACCTTGACCATACTGACACCGACTTGAGACTTGCCCAAGTTCGCGCTCTAAATGGAAACTTTTCAGCTTGGGACTTTGAACATGGTACTCCAGTAGTCATTGGCGACTTAAACCTACCAACACAATCCAATGAATACTTTGAGTTACAACAATGGTTCAAAGAAACAGATAAAGACCTTCAACTTACAGCCCCCGCTTGGAATCCAGATCGAAAAATTGACTACATTATGACGAGTACAGCGCAAGAATGGGATATCGAGAATGTTGAGATTCCAAAGCCAACAGCAACTGTTTCTGGTAAAGCGTGGTATGAAATTTCGGATCACTTGCCAGTAATTGTAGATATGAAACTTACAGAAAAATAATAACTCCATATGCGCCGTTGTTGATTCAGCGGCGTATAGCTAACGCTTATTAGCTAGCTTCCACCCACCTAACTCAACTCACTTTGTGAATGGCTAATTTTAACCGGACAACAATACCACTTATTTATCAAACAGCTAGGCATATGAACAATCAAACCTTATGCAAACTGTGTCCCATATCATTAATCAGTATGCCTTCCTTACTACAATCGCAAAAAAGCCCACTTCAAAGAGTGGGCTAACACAATCAAACGTCATATGACGAAGACAATGACGTTTTTAATGACGTTCTTCTAGACGAACAATCCGCTCTTCCATTTTTTCCATCGTTCGACGGATCCACTTGAGGTCGGTTTTAATCGCTACGCCAACACCAATACCACTAGAGATTGCGCTCACCGCAGCTATTATTAGGGTTTGGTATTCCGCCATTACTTACTCTCGTTACGTAGGGTTTCCCATAGACCAAGCGCCATCGGTACAAGCGTACCAATGAGACCACCGTAACTTGCACCGGACTCACTTACCGAGACCGTCAGCAGCTCAGGATGCCCTGACGCCGCCGCGACACCCGCCGCAATGAGCGCCGCTCCTTTGTAGGTGGACGGCTGTTTGATAAGATTTTCTAGATACTTCTTCATAGCAATTTGTTCTCCTTGAGAAACTTAAGCGCGTAGGCACTGATAATTGCCCCTAGCACCACAACAATGATTTTCTTTACGTCTTGCTTGTTCATGCCATTTGCACCCCTTGCTGAGCTTGCTCTAGGGTGTAATGGCGGCCTACTTCCATAATGGACATGGCATGAATCATTCGCGCTAACGTGCCATCGCTTTGCAGGTTAATTGGCGCATCTGGGCTCATGTTCAATTGCTTGGCCACGAAGTTGGCGTAATTGTCCGAGTCATTCTCATGGCTCGGTGCAAACTTATGGATAAGCTCACGGATACTCTCTAGGCCGTAGCGACCTTGATAGGTATTACGCAGCAAAATAGCCCCCGCTCGGAATCCATATTCCGGCGCTTGGAAGGTTTCAAAACGCTTATCAACGGATGGCGAGACTTTACCCACCCAGTTGTTATTCGCATTGCTCTCGATGTTGAGCGGGTTATTCGCTCGAACGCCGCGAGGCTTGATAACGGAATTGACCACGCTATCTACTCCTTGTTTTATGTCTTGAAGGACATCACCACCTGCGTCGAACGCTTCTTGAATGGCGGCGCTCTTATTCCGGTTCACGTAAAGAACGCCGCCCATGACAAGCGTGATGATGACCACCGCTACCCCTCTCACTGTGGGATGTCCTCTTCTTCGATGACGTCGACGATATTCATATCAAGCACACTCACGCAAAACGGTTCAGCGTAGAGCTCATGGATGTAAAGCGGGTTAAGCTCAATCGCTTTCTCTTTCCACATCACTTTTTCTGAATACTCTTCAAAGGTGAAACCCGCACGGTTCCAATCCAACTGACAAGCAAGGCGCAAGTTGTTGAACGTGTAAGTGAGCTGCTCAAGCGTCAGCTCTCGCGCTTGGTCGGGGCGATAGTGGCCGAACGGCAAGCGAATCACCTTGGTGTAGTTCGCAGACATCACCACGATATTGCCGTGGTCACGAGTCACCGAGACAGGCACACGGCCAATGAGGTCACTGAGCTCTGGCTCTGAATCGACATCAAAGCCCACATCCATCACAAGGCCGCCCCACTTATCGAGGTTGTCAAAGCCCACTTCATTGATGGCGATTTGGTAACGAATGCTGATGTTCACCACCAATTCGAGCTCTTTGTTGGTGTGCCCTACTGGGTCAGCAAACACCTGCTCGGTGATGTAATCCGGCACAAGGTCGCGATAATGAACGGGCGTCAGACCTTTTTTCTCTCGCAGGGAAAAGCAGTCCTTACGTTGGTAGTCGACATACATATCGTCGGGATACGGGATTGGTCGCAAGTCAAAGCTCTTAGGCTTAAAGATATTCACTTTCTCGCCACCACTGCCGCCGCTCCCCGTATCCAGCGCGAGCACGTATTCAGTCAGTCGCTCTACTTTGTTCACAGAGCTACCTTCACCAATGATTTGGAGAATCTTTGCTGCAATTTCTGTTTCAATCATTAGTAACAATCCATAACGTAAGCGCTATCGGTCGCCGCGCCTGTTAGCTCAACGACACCCGAGTATTCAAGCTCAATGGTCTCGCTTGGTGACAATGGGTAAGCACCATTCACAATCACATCACCGGTGTTATTCGCATCCGCTTTGATGGTGATTTTGATACGAGTCGAGCGGTAAGGAATGGACATTGGCAAGTTACCGCCACTCGCCCGAGCTCGGCTCGCTTTCTTCAACGTTACAGGTCGAGTACCGAGTGAAACCGCCATGTATTGATTCGATGCAATCTCAACTGGCGGTAGCGATTCGATTTTTACCGACTGACCGGACTCCAATGTCAAAGCAGGTACGCTCCCCAAATCGACGCTTTGGTTTGGCGCTATCTCCAAAGGTGGCGCTGATTCAATCACGACTCTTTGACCGTCCGTTGGTGGCTGAAAGTCGCCCTTACCAAATTGAATATCAATGATTTGGTCTTGCGGTGAATGAAGAAGAACACGCCCCAAGAGCGCATCGTTTTTCACCACTGAACCTTTAGGAATGGAAACGCGCTCACCGCTATTGGTTTCCATCACGATTTCAGCCGTTGCGAACTTAAGCCACACCCACGTGCCCGAAATGGTCACTGGATAAGGCTGATTTGCTTTCAACTCAAAGTTCATCGTTTCTTCAGTGCCATCATGGCCACCGCTCCTAGAATCAAGGCAATGACCACCAACATGATGAGCTGCTCTTGGCGCGTCTTGCTTTGGCCGTTGTCTTGTTTGAATTTCGCCAGTTCCATAACGGAATCGAGGCTTTGTTTGTTTTGCTCGGCTTGGTTACCCGCAAGCCCTGCCAACATTTGCAGGTTCTCCGAGTTGGCCGAGCTCATATCGTCTAAGGCATCCCCCGCAAACGACAGCGAGCCATTCATTGCATTTTCAGCAAATAACAGGCTTTTCTCGATGGCCCCGTGGTCGGTCGCCGTGACATTAATCGTTGATTCGTTAATGCCACTGATGGCCGTGCCAAGGTTATTGCCTGAAATGGCATTTTGACCGCTGACGTTACTGGTCGAGGTGACGTTCTTAGAGCTGGATTGACCACCCATAGTTACACTCTCATCGTTAGGTGCGTGGTTTTAGTAAGGGCTTTTTCTGTGGTGTTCAGGCGCTTAACCAAGCGTGCTAACGCAGGGAAATACGTCTCAGCAGAAATACTGGTCAGCCCTACGTTTTTCACATACTCAGTTAATTCTTTGATGCCTTTCACCACACCCACACCAGACACGCCCCATAGGTAATAGCTCTCTCCAATGATTTGTCCTGCCACTGTGATGTCGTAGCCCTCCCCCGTTAATTGATAGAGGCTCACGCGCCCTGTCTGGACTTCGGCTTTTAGCTCCTCAAAGTCCTGCGGACAGGCACGAAAGGCGACTTTCAATCGGGCTAGGGCTTCGGGGCTCTTAGTGACACAAACAATCATTTCTTACGCAGCACCAGAAAAGCCAAGACGATAACTACGCCACCAATCAACCAAGGGTTAACCCCTGTCGGGCTCCCCATGTTGATAGCGCCCACGCTCTGACCACTGTTATGGGAACACCCCAAAAACAAAAAAGCCGGATACATAAGGTATCCGGCTGGCGGGTATTCCGTTTCGTTTTACTGGAATGCGCTGTCCAGAATACGGCGGGTAACCTCAGGTGTTATGGCCTGGTGTTCGCCAATCGCCACCATTCCGTTCTCCTCCAGTTTGGTAATAACCGCATCAATCGCCTGCGCTTTTGTCATATCCGGTGCGACAAACTGGGTATCCACGCCCAGTGATTGGTAGAAACTTTCAATCGCATCAATGGTCTTGGCAGCCAGATCGTCAGCGTCGGCAAATCCAAACACATTGCGACCCATTTGTTCGAGCTTGGCGCGTTTGGCGTCAAGTTGGTCACGCAGTAGTGAGGGCTGGACGATGGCGAGGGAACGCGCGTGGTCAACATTCCAAAGCGCCGTGAGTTCATGGCCAATCATATGGGTTGCCCAGTCATGTGGAATACCGGAAGCCAGCATGCCATTGAGCGCCTGGTTGGCTGTCCACATCAGGTTTGCACGCCACGCATCATTGTCGCGCTCACCGAACTGTGCGCCCAGTACCAAGAGGTTTTTAAGCAGGCTTTCAGCGTATCCTTCCTGCACCATATTGCCCGTTGGATAGGTCAGGTACTGCTCACAGATATGCACCCAGGCATCAACAATGCCATTGAGCAATTGATGCTCTGGCAGGGTTTTCATCACGTCAGGGTCAAGCACGGCAAATTTGGGCTGTACCGCTGGCGAGAAAAAGCCACGCTTTGATTGCTCTGCGGCATAGGTCACTACCGCTGCACTGTTTGATTCAGAGCCTGTCGCCGGCAACGTCAGAATTGCACCAACTGGCAAAGCTTCAGACACCGTGTGTTTACCGGTCATGATGTCCCAACTGTCACCGTCATATTTCGCCGCTGCCGCGACAAATTTGGAACCATCAATCACTGAGCCGCCGCCCACGGCAAGAATAAAATCCACGCCTTGTTCTTTGACGATAGCAACAGCTTTGTCCATGGTTTCGCGGGTCGGGTTTGGTTCTACCCCGGAAAACTCCAGCCATTGATGGCCTTCCAACGCTTTGGCAAGTTGCTCATACACGCCGTTGCGTTTGATCGAGCCACCACCGTAAATCACCAGCACTTTGCTGCTGGCTGGAATGGCACTTTGGATTGCACTGATTTGGCCTTTGCCAAAATGAATTACAGTTGGATTGACGAATGTAAAATGCATGTCCTTTCCTAACAAGTCGACCCTTGAACAGTAGGTACTACCTTAGACCCATCCAGTTTGTGATACCAGAGCGGTTAAACCCGAAGTCTCTTTCGCAATACAACTACTGCACAGTTTTTGCTTCGCTGCGTTCCCATTAGCAGGCTTTAAACATACCAAACACCGACGTTAAAACCGTCAAAATGAGTGACGCGAATCGCAGACATCCTGGGCGTGCCGCACCTTTTCTCATGCATTTATTTAACCCCATCAACCTTGTTTTCCCGCCACCTGAGTAAATGACAAACCCATAGATTCAGCATAAACAGCTGAAAGGTAACGCATTTATTGTATTTTTTGTTCTTTTTATATTGTTTCATGAAATAAATCAGTGAGTTATGGAATACATTCGAGGCGAGCCTGTTAACAAGTAATGAGCGTTTTCAACGCTTTTGGCTGTTTTGGACCTAACAGACGATTTATTAAATGGAAATAAAAACAATGAATAAAAACTTACTCGCTATTGCTATCGCCTCTTCTGTTTTCACTTCTCAAGCGGTTGCAGTCGAGCTTTATAATGCAGACGGTTCTACATTCGCGATTGGTGGCCACGTCTCTGTCGCGCTTCACGACTCAGAAAACGGTGAACTGGAAGTAATTTCAGCGTCGCCACGTCTGAACTTCAACGCAACCCACGACATGGGCAATGGTTTTGTTGCTGATGCCAAAGGCGAATGGGCACTGAACTACCTGACCAACGGCGCAAACGCATTCACTACCCGTCTGGGTTACATCGGTCTGACGCATGAAGATGCTGGCCGAGTTGTTGTAGGTACCCAGTGGGCTCCTTACTACAACGCCGTTGCGCCAACCGATAAGCCTATCGCGTACGCCAACGACTTCACCTACAACGACCACGCGAACCTGGGTACTGGCCGCGCGGATAAAATGGTGAGCTACACCAATACGTTGGAACTGGGTGAGTCACAATCACTGACACTGGCAGCGGGTTGGCAGGGTCAGCACGTAGTCGAGAAAGAAAAAGTTAAAACAATTTACGACACGCGCCTGCAGGCAGCGATCAGCTACAACGTATCAGCGATTGGCCTGAACTACGCCTTCACTACAGGTGATGTGGGCATCCACACTGCAGAATCTCACATCTTCAGTGCAAGCTACGGTTCATGGGGCAAAGGCCTGTACCTGGCAGGTGTGTACTCCATGGGTGAGTACATGATTGAAGATCTGGCAGAAACCAATGCAATGGAGTTTCTGGCAGGCTACGCACTGAGCAACGGTGTCAACCTGAGCGTGAACTACGAAGCCGTGACTGACGAAGTGAAAGACAGCACTGTTTACGCAACCTCTGCAATCCAGGCTGAATACAAGTTCACACCTAAGTTTGTTACTTTCGCAGGTTACCAGTTCGGTCTGGACGGCACCCAGGAAGACAACAACGAGTGGAAACTGGGCGTACGTTACTACCTGTAACCTGACCGGTTTTTTAAGCAGACACGCTTAACAGACAAAAATCCCTGAGCCAGGCTCAGGGATTTTTTTATTTCAGGCGGCTTAGCCATTTGGGAAATCCATCGTGGGCACCAAAACCGCAAAGCCTTTGTGTGTTTCGGCGTGTCGGGCTATTTGCCCAGTGATTTGATAAGCACCGAGGTATCCATACGGCCAAGTCCCTGCTGCTGCAGATCTGCATAACGGCTGTCCACACTTTCGGTTAGCGACAGGGATAACCCATGCTTTTTTGCCTCTTCAAGACAAATCCCCAGATCCTTTCGCATCCAGTCGATAGCAAAACCAAAATCGAACTTACCCTCAGCCATGGTGACTGCACGGTTTTCCATTTGCCAGGAACCCGCGGCACCATGCTTAAGCACATCCACTACCTGCGCCACATCAAGGCCGGACTCTTTCGCCAGCAACACAGCTTCACCCAGGCCACTCAAGATCCCGGCGATGCAGATTTGGTTGACCATCTTGCAACGTTGTCCCTGGCCATGCGTGCCCATCAGGGTCGCCTGCTTGCCATAGGCTTTCAGCAGCGGGGCAATTTGCCCGAAAATATCAGCATCACCACCACACATAATGGTCAGGGCACCGTTCACGGCGCCTGCCTGACCACCGGAAACCGGCGCATCAATAAAGTGAATGCCTTTTTCCTGACAGGCTGCTGCCAGCTCTTCAGCCAGTTCAGCTGACGTGGTAGTGTGATCCACCAGCACACTGCCAGCCACCATGCCTGCCAAAACGCCCTCTTCTCCGTATACCACGCTGCGCACGTCATTATCGTTACCCACGCACATTGCGACTACCTGCGCGCCCCGAGCCGCCGCTTTCGGGGTAATGCCAACATCACCGCCATATTCCTGTACCCACTGCTGCGCCTTGGCTGTGGTTCGGTTGTACACGCGGGTACTGAACCCGGCATTGGCGAGATGTCCTGCCATGGGATACCCCATCACGCCCAGACCAATAAACGCAACCTGACTGACTTCCATGATATTTCTCCGTAATTTTTGGCGTATTATCCGATATGTTACTTGGAAGGCGGACAGCTTGAAAGCAAGTAAAACGAGCGGGAAAGATGCGGGATCAACACAGCATCCCAACACCGTCCCATCTCATTTTCTCCCGGCCGCGGACTACCCAGGTCACGCTTTGTGGTGAAAAAAGCTCAAAAAATCAGCAAGTGCACGGAAATTCATATCGACCTTCCACTACAATGGTAGAAAGGCGAACCGTGGTCACGGGCTTGCGGGTGCTTGTTTTGTTTGCTGTGATAGAATGACGGCTTCAGCCTGATTTTTGAGGTCTTATGGCCAATCTTTCACAACTCATTGCCCGGGCCCAGTCGCTCTGTGAGCAACGCGGTGTGCGTCTGACGGCACAGCGTGAGAGGGTGTACGAAATCATCGTCCAGAGTAAGCGTGCGATCAGCGCCTATGATCTGCTGGACGTGTTAAGAGAGACTGAGCCACAGGCTAAACCCCCGACGGTTTACCGTGCGCTCGATTTTTTGCTTTCTCAGGGGTTTGTGCACAAAGTAGAGTCAACCAACAGTTTTATCGCCTGTTGTTTGCCGGGGCATGAGCAACATTGCTCCCAGTTGTTGGTATGCGATACCTGTGGCACTGTGGAAGAGTGTCACGTTGATACACTCTCAGCAGCCCTTGAGATTGCCGCTCATCAGGCTGGCTTTGCAGTGAATCATCACGTTATTGAAACACATGGAATTTGTCACGCCTGTCAGGTGGCGACACAAAAAATGTAGTAGGACGGAAAATAACAATTATGCGCGCTGAATTCGTAAATCCTTTTTTAACGTCGCTGGTGAATGTTCTGACCACCATGGCACAACTGGAAGTGACGCCTAAAAAGCCTCAACTCAAAAAGACCGAAGTCGCCAAAGGTGATGTTTCCGGTCTGATCGGGATGATTGGCCCACAAACCAAGGGCTCTTTTTCTATTACGTTTGAAGAAGAGCTGGCGCTTGAAATCATGAGCCGCATGCTGGGCGAGCGCCCTTCCGGTATTGATGCTGACGTGACGGACATGGTCGGCGAGATCACCAACATGGTTACCGGCGGTGCTAAGCGCATTCTGGCCGATAAAGGTTTCGACTTTGATATGGCGACCCCGATTGTGGTTTCCGGCCGTGAGCACACCATTACCCACAAAAGCGAAGGCCAAATCATTCTCATGCCATTCGAATCTGAATACGGCCGCGCCTACATCGAAATCTGCTTCGACGACTGATCGTCGAATTCTGGATACAAAAAACGCCGCTATCGCGGCGTTTTTTTCATTTATTCAACAACTTATGCACGCCATTGTTTGAACGTGTTGATCAGACCGTTGGTTGAGCTGTCGTGGCTCGTCACTTCGTCCTGATCTGCCAGTTCAGGCAGGATTTGGTTCGCCAGTTGTTTGCCCAGCTCAACGCCCCACTGATCGAAGCTGTAGATGTTCCAAATCACGCCCTGTACGAAGATCTTGTGTTCGTACATAGCAATCAGCGCACCCAGGGTGCGTGGGGTGATTTGTTTCACCAGAATGGAGTTGGTTGGACGGTTACCTTCAAACACTTTGAACGATGCCAGCTCGGCGATTTCTTCTGCCGACTTACCAGCAGCCACAAATTCTGCTTCAACCTGCTCACGGGTCTTACCGAATGCCAGTGCTTCGGTTTGCGCGAAGAAGTTCGCCATCAGTTTTGGATGGTGATCGCTCAGCGGGTTGTGGCTGATCGCAGGCGCAATGAAGTCACATGGGATCAGTTTGGTGCCTTGGTGGATCAGCTGGTAGAACGCGTGCTGGCCGTTGGTGCCCGGCTCGCCCCAGATGATTGGGCCAGTCTGGTAATCAACAGGGTTGCCGTCACGGTCAACATACTTACCGTTAGATTCCATGTTGCCTTGCTGGAAGTACGCTGCGAAACGGTGCAGGTACTGATCGTAAGGCAGGATAGCTTCCGATTCTGCGCCGTGGAAGTTGTTGTACCACACGCCAATCAGTGCCAGCAGCACAGGCAGGTTTTCGGTGAACGGTGCGCTCTGGAAGTGGTTGTCCATGTCGTGTGCACCGGCCAGCAGCTCAATGAAGTTGTCGTAGCCAATAGACAGACAGATAGACAGACCAATCGCAGACCACAGTGAGTAGCGGCCGCCAACCCAGTCCCAGAACTCGAACATGTTGTCGGTGTCGATACCGAACTCAGACACAGCCTGACCGTTGGTAGACAGGGCAGCGAAGTGCTTCGCCACGTGCGCCTGATCTTCTGCCGTTGCCAGGAACCAGTCACGCGCAGACAGTGCGTTGGTCATGGTTTCCTGGGTGGTGAAGGTTTTTGATGCGATCAGGAACAGGGTGGTTTCCGGGTTCAGACCTTTCAGGGTTTCTGCAATATGGGTACCGTCAACGTTGGACACGAAGTGCAGGTTAAGACGGGTTTTGTACGCCGCCAGCGCTTCGCTCACCATGTAAGGGCCCAGGTCAGAGCCACCGATACCGATGTTCACTACGTCAGTGATTTCTTTGCCGGTGTAACCTTTCCACTCGCCGCCAATCACACGGTCAGAGAAGCTCTTCATCTTCGCCAGTACCGCGTTAACCGCTGGCATTACGTCTTCGCCATCAACCACGATTGGGCTGTTGCTGCGGTTGCGCAGAGCAACGTGAAGTACTGAACGGCCTTCAGTGTGGTTGATTTTGTCACCGCGGAACATCGCTTCAATCGCGCTTTTCACTTCGGTTTCATCCGCCAGCGCGAACAGTTTGTCCAGCGTCTGCTCACTGATCAGGTTTTTCGAGTAATCCAGCAGGATATCGTCACCGAACTGAACCGAGAATTTGTCAAAACGGTTTTCGTCGTTGGCAAACAGCGAGGTTAGGGTCAAATCCTGCGCATCTTCAAAGTGAGCGGTCAGTGCTTTCCATGCCGCGGTTTGCGTCGGATTGATGGACTTCAACATAGTTATTGTTCCTTTGTAGACAGAGTCTGTTATCGCGGGCACTGCCCTCCCGCGTCTTACAGAGGTCGGCAGCCACAGGGCTACCTCCAGAATTGCGTCATGTTACGACGTTGATCGCATCAACGCTAGGGCGTGACATGTTGTCATGTTTATATCGCTACTATTTTGCGCTAGGTCAGTGTTCGAGAGATAACCAGTTATTGCGTTGCCCAGCATTTGGCTATCATGGTTGTCCTGAACTTTACGCAATTTCCGTGAGGATGGTTGTTTTAAATGTGGACACAAAAAAACATTACCCTTCGCGCCCGTCCGCGCGGCTTTCACCTTGTGACAGATGAGCTGTTACAGCAGCTTCCCGAGCTTAAATCCTTGTCAGTGGGACTGGCGAATTTCTTTATCCAGCACACCTCGGCCAGCCTGACCATTAATGAGAATGCGGACCCGACAGTGCGCAGTGATATGGATGCCCATTTCGACCGCGCTGTGCCTGAGCGAGCGCCGTATTACCAACACACCTACGAAGGCGACGATGACATGCCGGCGCATATCAAAGCCTCACTGCTCGGCGCCAGCGTAACGGTTCCCATCACCAATGGGCGATTGGCATTGGGCACCTGGCAGGGCATTTACCTTGGGGAGCACCGTGACCATGGTGGGTCGCGGCGCATTGTTGTCACGCTGCAGGGCGAATAAAGAAAGGGCGGGATGGACAGTCCCGCCTTCATATTCAGAAGGGCTGGTTTATCATCACCCGGAACATGCCCTCTTCACTGCCGACGGCCATTTCCGATCGCACAACGATCCCTTCTACCTGGAAACGCATCGCCGCCCCGGCGCTCCATTTCATGTCCTGATGCAGTGTCGCCAAATCGTAGTCGTCGGCCACACGCCCCACATCCGCAAACAGTACCCATTGCCACCATGGCACCTGATACCAGTTAAACACCGGCAGGTCGCCCAGCGGTTGCCATTCCGGGATGACCCGGTATTCCGCACTGTAGCTCAGTGCGGAACGGTCGGCGTAGCGGCCGGACTGGAAGCTGCGTAGGCGGTACAATCCACCAAGCCGTGCTGCAGCAAACTCCGGCGGACGGCGGAATTCAAGCTGGCCGTTGATTGTCGAGGTGTCGTTCCAGCTTGGGGTATCTGCCGTGTAAACATTGAGTGCAAGCACCTGCTCTTTTGCGATACTGTCCCACTCGCCCACATCCCAGAACCAACTCTGGTTTGCTTCCCACTTCCACCAGCTCACACTGTCATCACTACCAGGGTCAAATGACACGATCAGTTCACTCGCACTGCCTGTCGTCGGACGGTTGCTGCTGTCTCGGTTGTCCCATTTAAAGCGGGTTTCCAGGCCACGAACCGACGTCGCATCTGAAAACGCACTGGGTGCATTCACGCCCTCTCCGGTCAGGGTGCGGGAATGATAGAAAGGGCGGAACTCAACTGAGGAAACCCCGCTTTCCCGCGGTGCTGAGCCAGTCACCTCTCGTACTGGCGATAACGCAGCACGGATAGGGTTTTCGGTTGCGGCGCCCCACGGCAGGATGTAACGGAACGACAGGTGATGCTGGGCATCCCGGCTGTCTGCGGTTGTCCGCCCATTGTAAGGGGAGTCATTGGCCGCGGCATGGCCGAGGTAGAAATCAAACTGTTTGAAATCCGCCTCGTAAAACTGCCCTCCGAGCAACCAGCGGCTGTCTGCCGACAACTGGTAGTTATTCGCGGCCACAAAGCCCATCCAGGTGCCTTTGGTGGTACCAAGACCGGCAGCAAACAGGGAGGCCTGGGGCTGTCCTGCTCCTTTCCAAAGCCCGGCCATGCCGGCAGAAAAGCCCATCACTTCAGTGGAAAATGCCAGAGGCACCACTTCGATATCCGGTGGCGCATCGGAACGGTTATCGGCAAATGCAGGCTTCCCTGCAAGCGCACAAAAAAAAGCCGCAACCAAGGTTGCGGCCTTAGAATTCAATGTTCTTTTCACTACCTACAACTTACTTCAGGTCGTTTGGGTATATACAATCTCAACGCGTGAGGTCAGGTTGGTCACCAGCTCATAGCCGATGGTACCGACATGTTGCGCAATTTCCTCCACTGGGAGGTCTTCTCCCCAGAGGATCACTTCATCACCGACACGGTCTGTTGCCTCCGGCCCCAGATCCACGGTCAGCATGTCCATGGAAACGCGGCCAGCTATGGTCACGCGGCGGCCGTTGACCAGCACAGGCGTACCATTCGGCGCCACGCGCGGATAACCATCCCCATAACCAATCGCGACAACGCCAAGCTTAGTATCACGCTCCGCTGTCCAGCGCGCGCCATAACCAATCGACTCGCCCTTTTTCGCTTCACGGACGGCGATAAGGCTGGATGTCATGGTCATCACCGGCTTGAGGCCAAACGATTTCCCCGTACGTTCAGCCATTGGCGAAATGCCATACAGGCTGATCCCCGGACGGACAAAATCAAAGTGACTGGCTGGAATGGTAAGGCTACCTGAAGAGGCAGCCAGAGACTTGAACCCAGGCTGACCGTCTGTCAGTTGTGCAAACAAATCGATTTGCTGTTGGGTCAGCGGCTTTTCCGGTTCATCGGCACATCCAAAGTGGCTCATAAAATGCAGCGGTTTTGCCACGTTAGGACAGGCATTGAGGCGCTCGATAAACTCATGCGCCTGCTCTGGACGAACCCCAAGGCGATGCATGCCTGTATCGAATTTGAGCCAGACCTGAAGCGGATGCTCAAGATGCGCTTTTTCAAGTGCCTCAAGCTGTTCAATACAATGCACTGCCGTTTGCAGGTTGTGGGTACTGACGGCTGGCAGGTCGCTGGCAGAATAAAACCCTTCCAGCAACAGGATGGGCTTCGTAATTCCGCCTGCCCGTAGGGCTACGGCTTCCTCCAACCGGGCAACGCCAAAGCCATCCGCCTGTGAAGACAAGGCCTTGGCAACCGGTACCAGACCATGGCCGTAACCATTGGCTTTCACGGCTGCCCAGACACGACTGTTTGGAGCCAGGGCGCGGATAACGTCAATGTTATGGTTCAGCGCCGCTGTATGGATGATGGCCGTGGCCGCTTTCATACTACCTCGCGGTTATTCTTCATCAAACGCAGGACCTGCGTAGTTATCGAAGCGGGAGTATTGTCCCTGGAAGGTGAGGCGCACGCTGCCGATAGGGCCGTTACGCTGCTTACCGATAATGATTTCCGCTATTCCCTTAAGCGGGCTTTCCGGATGATATACCTCATCACGATAGATGAACATGATAAGGTCGGCATCCTGCTCGATCGCCCCCGATTCACGCAAGTCAGAGTTAACTGGGCGTTTGTCGGCACGTTGCTCCAGCGAGCGGTTAAGCTGCGACAGGGCAACCACGGGCACATTCAATTCTTTCGCCAGCGCTTTAAGCGAGCGGCTGATCTCGGCGATTTCCAGGGTACGGTTATCTTGAAGGCCAGGCACACGCATCAGCTGGAGGTAGTCGACCATGATCATCGACAGACCACCGTGCTCACGCGCCACACGGCGGGCACGGGAGCGCACGTCCGTTGGGGTCAGGCCGGAGCTGTCATCGATGTACATATTCTTCTTCTGCATCAGAATACCCATGGTCGACGAAATACGCGCCCAGTCCTCGTCATCAAGCTGACCGGTACGGATTTTGGTCTGATCAACGCGGGAAAGCGATGCCAGCATACGCATCATCAGCTGTTCAGCAGGCATCTCAAGGGAGAAAATCAGGACTGGCTTTTCCTGATCCATGGCGGCATTTTCACACAGGTTCATCGCAAAAGTGGTTTTACCCATCGACGGACGCGCCGCCACAATGATGAGATCCGAGCCCTGCAGACCGGCGGTTTTCTTGTTCAAGTCGGCAAAACCGGTGGACACACCCGTCACACCGTCCTGTGGCGATTTGAACAGGATTTCAATACGTTCAAGGGTTTTGGACAGCACGCTGTCAATGTTCTGCGGGCCTTCGTTTTCCGAGGTACGCGATTCGGCAATGGCGAATACCTTGCTTTCCGCCATGTCGAGCAAATCTTCTGAGGTACGGCCATCTGGCTCGTAACCGGCATCGGCAATCTCGTTCGCCACGCTGATCAGGTTACGCACCATGGCGCGCTCGCGGACAATATCCGCATAAGCCACAATGTTTGCCGCACTCGGGGTATTTTTCGCCAGCTCAGCCAGGTAGGCAAAACCGCCCACTTCATCCAGTTGGCTGTGCTTTTCAAGGTGCTCAGAAAGAGTGATAAGGTCAAGCGGTTGACCGGATTCCAGCAGTTGTTTGGTGCCTTCAAAAATCAGGCGGTGCGGACGGCTGTAAAAGTCGGACGCGACCACTTTTTCTGCGACGCTGTCCCAGCGCTCGTTATCCAGCATCAAGCCACCGATCACCGACTGCTCGGCTTCGAGCGAATGCGGCGGTACCTTGAGGGCATCCACCTGACGGTCTCTGGGTTTGCTGGAGTTAAATTGCTTGCTGCGTTGCTCTGCCATATCACTTATTACCTTGTCATTTCGCCCGCCATTATACCCAGAACCTTTCCAGAATAACTATCGGTACGACGGGTGCGGAAGCGACAACTTTTTACCTGCCAATTTAACTTGTTGCTGACCATTTTCAGGCGGTTTCCGCTAGAATGCGCGTCTTGTTGTTGTAATGGTAACCCATATGACGTCGTCGCAGTTAAACGCGTCTCTGTTTTGTCTGGTCATACTGCCTTTGTTTGCCCATGCGGAAGTGGATGATCCGTGGCAGTCTCAGGTAGAACTCGGGCTTCAGGCGCTTGCCGGTAACTCGGACTCCCTAACCCTGAACAGCCGCCTTGGGGTGAATTATACCGAAGGCCCTTACCGTCATACCTCCGAGGCAAAATTCCTTCTGGTTGAAAAAGACGGCGAGGAAGACAAGCGCAAAAGCGAACTGGAAAGCCAGGCCAACTACAAGTTTGACCCTAAACGCTATGTGTGGGGAAACATCACCTTTACCGACGACAAATATGGCCCTTATTTCGAGGACATGATTGTTGCGGTCGGCTTGGGTTATCAAGCTTTGTGGCGGGAAGATTTGTCTTTGCTGCTGGAGCTTGGCCCTGGTTTTCGTTACCAGACCCCCAACCTCGACGAAATCGATGACGATGATCTGATCCTGCCCAACGACGTGCGCGAATTCATTGCCCGCGGACAGGCTGCGCTGACGTGGCAGATGACAGACTCTGCTTTGTTTGAAGGACGTATTACAGCGATTTACGGCCCCAGCAACACCAGCTTTGAAGCACGGGCTGCGGTGTCTACCCGTTTGATTGGCGATCTGGCCATCAAGGTCAGCACCACCCAAAACTACATCAATGAAGTGCCACCCGGGCTGAAAAACCGCGATTCAATTTTCACTGTGAGTATGGTGTACAAGTTCTAGGTCCTGGGTACTGGGTACTGGGTACTGGGTACTGGGTACTGGGTACTGGGTACTGGGTACTGCAAGATTTTGGATGGTATCCGCATAGAGGCAGCTAATTGCTCTTTCCTAGGACCTTCTTGTCCTAGGAACCAGGGCCGCTTTTGCTTTTCCTAGGCTCACTTTCCCAAATTCCAGGCACAAAAAAACCGGCCATAAGGCCGGTCTTTTCAAAGCTACGTGCTTCTGAATTACTCAGCAACAACGTTAACTTTAACAGTAGCGAATACTTCAGAGTGCAGTTGCAGGCTGATTTCGTATTCACCAGTGTTACGCAGTGCACCTTCTGGCAGGCGAACTTCGCTCTTCGCTACAGCAACGCCAGCTGCAGTTACAGCGTCAGCGATGTCACGAGTACCGATAGAACCGAACAGTTTACCTTCGTCACCAGCTTTAGAAGCGATTTCAACCACTTCCAGTGCAGCAACTTTCTCTGCGCGTGCTTCTGCAGCAGCCAGAGCTTCAGCTACTTTCGCTTCCAGATCCGCACGACGTGCTTCAAAGTGCTCAACGTTAGCTTTAGTTGCCATTACTGCCTTACCTTGTGGGATAAGGAAGTTACGTGCGTAACCAGACTTAACAGTTACCTGATCACCCAGACCACCCAGGTTAGCGATTTTATCAAGCAGAATAACTTGCATTATCTATTCCTCTATTAACTTGGACAGTGCCGATTACTGATGTTTGTCAGTGTATGGCAGCAGAGCCAGGTAACGTGAACGCTTGATAGCGCGTGCCAGCTGACGCTGGTACTTAGCACGGGTACCAGTGATACGGCTAGGTACGATTTTACCAGCTTCGGTGATGTAGTTTTTCAGAGTCGCTACGTCTTTGTAATCGATCTCTTGTACGCCTTCTGCAGTGAAACGGCAGAATTTACGACGACGGAAGAAACGTGCCATGGGCTTATCTCCTGATCTAAATATCTATGATGTTGTCGGCATGTAACACTAATTTACCTGCGCCATTTCGGCCGGTCTGATAAGCGAGAAAACCACTTACCTTAATGTTACTGCCAAGAGCTAAATGCTGTGTTTTGCTTTGCGACCCTTGCCCGCTCACTACTACCGGTAACCGGCAGTAGACTTGCCGCGACAATCCAGCTTCCTGTTGTTCCGAACGATGCTCAAGCACAAAGTGACAATGAGGTATTCCGGCAGGACTCTGTTTTCGAATCGGGCCTTGGGTGAGAACACCGGCCAGCTCAATCCGATTGGTCATCAAATCAAATTACTCAGCTGCTGCTTCGTCTTCAGATTGTGCTTCAGCACGCTCTTCGCGACGTGGTGCGCGCTCTTCTTTAGCCTTCATCATTACAGATGGCTCAGTGATAGCGCCTTTGGTACGCATGATCATGTTACGGATCACAGCGTCGTTGAAGCGGAACGCAGTTTCCAGCTCATCAACAACTGATTGCTCAGCTTCAACGTTCATCAGAACGTAGTGTGCTTTGTGCAGTTTGTTGATTGGGTAAGCCAGTTGACGACGGCCCCAGTCTTCCAGACGGTGGATCTGACCACCTGACTCTTTGATAGAACCAGTGTAACGCTCGATCATGCCAGCAACTTGCTCGCTTTGATCAGGGTGCACCATGAATACGATTTCGTAATGACGCATTGGTTGCTCCTTACGGATTATTCAGCTTCCACGCTTGGCCCAGTCATCCAGCGGAAGCAAGGAACGAAAGTAAAAGACCGGGAATTTGGAGGCAGGATAGTACAGAGAATCGACGATTGAAGCAAGTGAAATGTTTTCTATAGCAACTCATTGATGGCGATAAAAAAGACAAAAGGCAGCGTCTGCTGCCTTTGGTAAAACCGCAATCACGATTGCGCTCAGTCGTCTAACTCAACACTCACGGCCAACAAGGCATCCGTTGCTTCTATCTCCAGCGTATCACCCACGGAAATATCACCGATAGCGGAGATACCGCCACTGTAGGTGGTGCTGCCATCGACCGTGAGAGTCAACCCCAACAGACTGATGCTGCTGCCAGATACCGCTGTCACTTTGCCTTTGATTTCCGGGTTGTCGTTGTCATCGTTTTTACGCTCAAACAATGCGGCGACGTAATCCCCGCTGCTGCTTTCAAACCCTTTCACTTTCACAAAGTCACCAACACTGACATCGTTGATATCGAAAAAGCGTTCATTGTCAGAAGAGTCATCTTCCATTTTGGTTTGATTGGTAATGACAAATTCGACCCCGAGCACGCTAACAGTGCTTGCACCGATATCAATCGCTGTCACATTGGCTTCGAGTCCAACTTTACTGGCGTTGTGCAGCTTAATTTTGCTGGCGACGAGTTCACCATCACTGTTGAAGCTGCCAAACACTTTCACCCGCACATTCAAGGCGAGTCCCGCGGCACTGCCGTCATCGTAACGGGTCGAGGATGTAGTAGTCACCGCGACCCCATTGACCTCAAAATCACTGACTGAGGTGAAAGCGGTGATATACCCTTCAAGGCTTCCCCGTTCACCATCCTCATAGCTTTCTTCTTTGGATTTAACCTGATTGACGGTAAAAGTGCTGGTGCCGGAGTTAAAGTTTGCTGCATCACCTTTCACCCTAACAGCCATACCGTTGACCAGTGCTGAGGCGGAGGTTTGAACGAAACTCGCTGAAGAATAGTTAATGATGAGTCCGCCAAGTACAAAGGTTTGCGCACCATTGTTGAGGCTGCGGATATTGCCCTGCACCTTATATGTCGAAACTGAACCGGTTTCTTTCTCGATCCGGGTGGCATACAGGGTATTGTCTGCACGGGTAAAGCCGCTGATCTCAAGGAAATCACCGTTAACCAACGTACTCAGATCCAACGAACCAATGGAGGTTAAATCATCATAAATAATGGTTTGTCCCAACACCGTAAACGTCCGGTTGGCTATATCCACCGTCCCAACCAGAGGCCCTTTGAGCTGTTCTTCATAGTGAATTGAGGTTGCCTCACCCGTCACGCCATCATCATTGACTGTGCCATCGATGGTCACCACCATCCCCACTTCAAGCTCACTTTCCGTCGCCCCGGCATTGTCATCAGTCGATATCGAAGTATTGGTTGTTTCGTACTCGACGCCATTGATAAACACACTGCCAAAACCGGTTATTACCCCGCTGGTTGCAGTCGTTGAGTTACTGCTCGCTCCCGAACCATCCGAGCCACCACCACAGCTTGCCAATGGCAAGGAAACCAACAATACCCAGCCTAATTTTCGTCATTCAATCCATTGCATTTTAGCGCCCTCAAAACTGCTGTCTCACTTTTGACTATAGTCACACAAACTGTAAGGGCACAAAAAAAACCGCCTTCATTGAGGCGGTTTTTCACGTTTGGATAAACTGTTTGTTATTATCCGCGGCGCTGGCGCACGGCTTCAAACAGACAGATACCGGTGGCGACTGACACGTTCAGGCTCGATACGCTGCCTGCCATCGGGATGCTGATCAGGTCGTCACAGGTTTCACGGGTCAGGCGGCGCATGCCGTCACCTTCCGCGCCCATCACAATTGCCAACGGACCGGTCAATTTCGCATCGTACACATCGTGCGTTGCTTCACCGGCAGTACCAACAAACCAGACACCTTTTTCCTGCAGTGCGCGCATGGTGCGGGCCAGGTTGGTCACACGAACCAAAGGCACCACTTCTGCTGCGCCAACCGCTACTTTACGTGCCGTTGCATTCAGCTGCGCCGACTTGTCTTTCGGCACGATCACTGCACAAACACCTGCGGCATCAGCATTACGCAGACATGCCCCCAGGTTATGAGGGTCAGTCACGCCATCGAGTACCAGCAGCAGCGGATTTTCTTTACCATCGAGGATGATATCCAGATCGTTTTCATTGTACTGGCGACCCGGTTTCACACGGGCAATCAGCCCCTGGTGTGATGCCCCCTTCGCTTTGTCATCCAGTGCTTTGCGCCCCATCTCCTGCATGGTGATGCCAAGACGGGTCAGTTCGTTCAATACAGGCAAAACACGGTCATCCTGACGGCCTTTCAGTACGAACACCTCAATAAAGCGCGACGGGTCAGATTCCAGTACGGCTTTAACGGCGTGAATGCCGTAAATCATTTCATTGCTCATGGGTTACTTCTTATACTTGCCTGCTTTAACGGGTTTGCCTTTCTGCGCCTTTTTCTTGCGCGCCTTTTCCGCCTTGGTTTTCTTACGGGCCGGGTTTTCCCCCTTGCCCTTGCCTTTACCGCCACGCTTGCCGTCTGGGGCTTTGTCGCCTTCCGCTTTCGGAATCGCGCCACGCTTCAGTTGCTGGCGCACCGACGTGCGCTCCTGGCGTGCTTCCGGGTTCTTACCCGACTCTGCACGGCCTTTCTTGGCTTTGTTGCGCGCGGTTTTACCTGCACCACGGGCTGTGCGGGTGGTCCCTTCCAGCGCGAAATCGATCATCCTTTCATCAAGGTTGACGGATAATACTTTGACCGTGACCTGATCGCCAAGTCGGAAAATGCGGCCGGAGGTTTCACCCACCAGCTTTTGTCCGACCATATCGTAGTTGTAGTAGTCGTTATCCAGGTTTGAAATGTGCACCAGACCGTCGATGTGAAGCTCGTTCAAACGCACGAAGAAACCAAAGCCAGTGACGTTGGCGATGGTACCTTCCATCACTTCGCCCACGTGATCCTGCATGTACTCACATTTCAGCCAGTCAGACACATCACGGGTCGCATCGTCAGCGCGGCGTTCGGTCATCGAACACTGCTCGCCCATCACATCCATGTCATCAGTGGAGTAATGGTAACCGCCAGTCGGCGTCCAGCGATCTGTGTTGCGGCCTTCTTGCTTGGCAATCAGGTATTTGATTGCGCGGTGCAGCAGCAAATCCGGGTAACGACGGATTGGTGAAGTAAAGTGCGCATATTGCTTCAGTGCCAGACCAAAGTGACCGGAGTTGTCTGCCTGATACACCGCCTGCTTCATTGAGCGCAGCAGCATGGTCTGGATCAGCTCCTGATCCGGACGGCCATTGATGGCGTGCGCCAGTTTGGCGTAATCGGTCGGTGAAGGTTCAAGACCACCATCCAGAGCCAAGCCCAGTTCCTTCAAGAAGTCTTTAAAGCCGGTCAGACGCTCTTCACCCGGCGCTTCGTGCACACGGTATAGCGCCGGCTCTTTGGCTTTTTCAACAAAGCGCGCGGAAGCGATGTTGGCCAGGATCATACATTCTTCGATGATCTTGTGGGCGTCGTTGCGCTCAACCGGCACGATGCGCTCAATTTTGCGCATGGCGTTGAAAATGAATTTGGTTTCCACGGTTTCAAACTCAATCGCACCGCGTTGTTCGCGCGCAGCTTTCAGCGCTTTGTACATGCGGTTGAGTTCTTCAATGTGCGGCACCAATGGCGCATAGCGCTCACGCAGCTCTTCGTCGCCTTCCAGCATCGCCGCGACCTTGGTATAGGTCAGACGTGCATGGGAGTTCATCACCGCTTCATAGTGTTTAAAGCCAGACAGATTGCCGCTTTCGGAGATGGTCATCTCACACACCATGCAGAGGCGATCAACCTGAGGGTTCAAGGAACACAGGCCGTTAGAAAGCACTTCCGGCAGCATTGGGATCACCTGCGATGGGAAGTAGACCGAGTTACCGCGGTTGACGGCTTCTTTGTCGAGCGCAGAGTCCGGACGCACGTAATAGCTCACGTCGGCAATCGCGACCCAAAGGCGCCAGCCGCCGGATTTCTTCTTCTCACAGAATACGGCGTCATCAAAGTCGCGCGCATCTTCACCGTCGATAGTCACCAGCGGCAGCTCGCGAAGGTCAACGCGGCCTTCTTTGGCTTCTTCCGGCACCTGCTCGGTGAATTTTTTAATCTGTTTTTCGACCTCTTTCGGCCAGACGTGTGGAATATCATGAGTGCGCAGGGCAATTTCGATTTCCATGCCTGGTGCCATGTTTTCGCCCAGCACTTCAACCACGCGGCCTACCGGATTGTATTGGCGGGTTGGGCGCTGGAAAATTTCCACTACCACGACGTTACCCATGCGCGCGCCTTTGCGCTCATCCTGCGGAATGACAATGTCCTGACCCAGGCGCGAGTCGTCCGGCACCACAAAGCCCTGACCGTTTTCCACAAAGTAACGGCCAACGATCTGGCCTTTGCGCTCTTCCAGCACACGCACAACACGTGCTTCTTTGCGGCCACGTTTATCGGTACCGGCAGGTTGCGCCAGAATAAAATCACCGTGCATCACCTGTTTCATCTGATGATGTGGCAGCAGCCAGTCTTCACGGTTGCCCTTCCCTTCTGGGCGCAAGAAACCAAAGCCATCGCGGTGACCAATCACGGTCCCTTTGACCAAGTCCAGACGCTCAGGCAGGGCATAACATTGACGGCGGGTAAAAATCAGTTGGCCGTCGCGCTCCATCGCACGCAGGCGGCGGCGCAGGCCTTCGTATTCTTCGTCGCTGCGAAGACCTAGCACTTCAAAAAGCTGGTCGCGGTTTACCGGTGTGGTAAAGCCTTTAATCACTTCAAGAAGATGCTCGCGGCTCGGCACAGGGTTGTCGTATTTTTCTGCTTCACGCCCCAGGTATGGGTCGTTGCTGTGTAGGTTTTTGTCTTGAGACATAAAAGATTCCCGTTAGCGACATGTGTTAATCAGTATATCGCTTTAAATAAAAGAAATTGGGTGCCCGTTGGAATTGCCGGAAAAAACTGGCAAGCCGTCTCAAATGCTGAGAATTAAAGCGGGCGAACTGGGATTAGAAGGTGAGCCAGGTCATCGTTACCTGACACCATGTCGTGAAGTGTGTGTTTATCCATCTCTGCTAAAAATGCCTCCATTGCCTGTGCAATGGCGGATTTCAGGCGGCAGGCTGACGTGATATGGCAGTTTTGCGGCGCGCAGTTGACCACTTGCAATGGCTCAAGCGCACGGATCACCTCACCAATCACAATCGTTTCTGCTGGCTTGCCGAGTCGAATCCCCCCGTTCTTCCCTCGCACGGCTTGAACAAAGCCGGCCTGACTCATACGGTGGATAATTTTCACCATATGGTTTCGGGATACCCCATATTTCTCCGTGACCACGGTAATACTGGTCAACTCTCCGGGAGGCAGCATAGCCAGATACATAAGCGCCCTGAGGCCATAGTCTGTAAAGCTGGTTAATTGCACGTTTTCAAATCTCCTCCGCGGCATTGTACTCTTATCGGCAATAAATAGCGCGTACTCTCTGATTTTCTTTTCCTTTCCCCCAAGCCGTCCTATCAGACCCCGTGGGAAATTTTTTTGTTGCGATAAAGATTCATTTCAGATACAACTTTAAAGATGCATTTTAAATGAAATTTTAAATACAACAAAAAAAGGCAGCCCACTATGCTCAACCCAACCACTATAGAAATTGTAAAATCCACCGCGCCACTTATCGCTGAAACAGGGACTAAACTTACCGCCCATTTCTACGATCGCATGTTCAGCCACCACCCTGAGCTGAAAGATATCTTCAACATGAGCAACCAGTTCACCGGTGCCCAGCGCGAAGCCCTGTTCAATGCGGTCTACGGTTACGCCGCCAATATCGACAACCTGCCAGCCTTGCTGCCTGTGGTGGAGAAAATCGCCCAGAAGCACACCAGCTTCAACATCACCCCAGAGATGTACGCCATTGTCGGTGAAAACCTGCTGGCGACCATTGATGAGCTGCTTTCTCCCGGTCAGGCGGTGTTGGATGCCTGGGCGGAGGCCTATGGCGTGCTGGCAGACGTATTTATCACACGCGAAGAAGAAATCTATCAGCAGAGCGAAACAGCCCAAGGCGGTTGGCGAGGCACCCGCACCTTCAAGCTGGTAAGTAAAACGCCGGAAAGCGCGGTGATCACCAGCTTTGTCTTCGAGCCGGTGGATGGTCAGCCAGTCGCCGGATTCCTGCCGGGGCAATACATCGGTATTTACCTGCAGCCTGAAGGGTTCGCCAACCGCGAAATCCGCCAGTACAGTCTGTCGGCGGCACCTAACGGAAGGAGCTACCGCATCTCGGTCAAACGCGACGAAAAGGGAACAGTTTCCAATTATCTGCACGACCACCTGAATGTAGGCGACACCGTTGAACTGGCGCCACCAAGCGGCGATTTCTTCTTCCAGTCAGATTCAGACACGCCTGTTGCCCTGATTTCTGGCGGAGTGGGCCTCACCCCCATGCTGGCAATGCTGGAGTCGCTGAGCGGTCAGCATGGTGCACATATTCACTGGCTGCACGCCGCTGAAAATGCAGAGACACTGGCCTTTTCCGATCATGTGAGCCAGTTGGTTGCGACGCACCCAAATGCTACCCAAACAGTGTGGCTGCGTGAACGTTCCGAGAGCGACAATGCGCATCATGAGGGTTTGATGGACATCACCAAGGTAGCGGAACTGACGGACAACGCCGAACGTGAATTCTATCTCTGTGGCCCGGTGGCGTTTATGCAGTATGTCGCCAGGCAACTGCTTGAAGCCGGCGTGGATAAAAACCGTATCAAGTACGAATGTTTTGGCCCGCACAAGATCATCTAACGCCTCAATCATCGAATACAAAAATGCCCGCTTGTGCGGGCATTTTTATGAAATTCGGTTTACCAATAAGTGTCACGCTTTTTGGCTCTCGCAATCACATTCCTTGGCATTTTGTCTTCAAGGGCGCGGCGAAGAGAGGCGATACGATTATGGGTCGATTGATCAGCAGTGATGGTGTGGTAAAGCCAGCGGTAGGCATCTTCATAATCCAACGGACTACCATAGTCGGCCACCAGCAATTCTGCCAACTGCAGCCTTGCCCGGGTGTTGCCCAGTGACGCAGCCTCACGCAGATACGGAATGGCACGTTCTTTATCCTGCTGCACCAAAGTGCCCACAGAATAGTAACGCCCTAGCTGTTCCAGTGCTGCCGGCAAGCCTTGCTGCGCGGCTAACTGCATGTAGAAAACGCCCTGCTCAACATCACGCTCAACGCACACGCCCCATGCCAGCATGTCGCCATACAGGAACTGGTATGAGGGAGACTCCACCCGGATTGCTCGCGCTTCAATATCTTGCAGCAACTGGCAGTCATCAGCTTTGACTTTTTTCAGGTGGGTATTGGTTTCAAACAGTCTGAGCAGCTGCGAATCGTCATATACAGGCAACGCCGGTCCCACTTCCGCTTTCGCGAAGGAACTGGCTAGCATCATGGATATAAACAAGGTTCGCAGTTTCATGCATTCCCACTAAGCAAGGTGTTATTGATGACGGTATGTCTTGCCTAACTTTTATCGGCAAGGATTTGCCGAACTTTACCTTTTTTACGGCGAATTTTTTCCACGCCGTGCTACCAACAGTATAGGCAGCGATGGGCAAAAAAAAACCAGCCCGGAGGCTGGTCTTTTTTCATCGAAAACCGATTAAGACGCGAAAGGATGAACCTTGATGATGGTCTCGTTACGATCTGGGCCAGTAGAGATGATGTCTACAGGCACGCCAGTCAGCTCTTCGATACGCGCGATGTAATCCAGTGCTGCTTGTGGCAGTTCTTCGATTGATTTCGCACCGAAGGTTTTTTCAGACCAGCCAGGAACGGTTTCGTAGATTGGCGTGATGTTTTCGTACTCATCAGCCGCCATTGGAGAAACAGTCAGAACAGTACCGTCAGCTTTCTGGTAACCGGTACAGATCTTGATCTCTTCCAGACCATCCAGTACGTCCATTTTGGTCAGACAGAAACCAGAGATAGAGTTGATCTGGATTGCGCGGCGCATTGCCACTGCATCGAACCAACCAGTACGGCGCAGACGACCGGTAGTCGCACCAAACTCGTGGCCAACCGTACCCAGGTGTTTACCCACTGGATCTTGTTTCTCTTGACCGTCGTACAGCTCAGTCGGGAAAGGACCTGAACCTACGCGGGTGCAGTATGCTTTCGCAATGCCCAGGATGTAACCCAGGTGACGAGGACCAAAACCAGAACCTGCTGCTACACCACCTGCAGTAGTGTTAGAAGAAGTTACGTACGGGTAAGTGCCGTGGTCGATGTCCAGCAACGTGCCTTGTGCACCTTCGAACATGATCTTGTCGCCACGCTTACGCGCTTCGTCCAGCTCTTGGGTTACGTCGATAACCATGCTGGTCAGGATGTCCGCTTGCTCCATTACGGTAGCCAGCGTCTCTTCGTAGCTAACTGGTTCAGCTTTGTAGAAATGCTCCAACTGGAAGTTGTGCAGTTCCATCACTTCTTTCAGCTTCTCGGCAAACGCTTCTTTATCAAACAGGTCGCCAACGCGCAGACCGCGACGTGCAACTTTGTCTTCGTACGCAGGACCGATACCACGACCGGTAGTACCGATTGCTTTCGCGCCACGTGCTTTCTCACGCGCCATGTCCAGCGCTACGTGATAAGGAAGAATCAGCGGACAAGCTTCTGACAGGAAAAGACGCTCACGTACAGGAATACCGCGTGCTTCCAGACCGCCCATCTCTTTCATCAGTGCGTCTGGAGACAGAACTACACCGTTGCCGATGATGCATTTTACGTTGTTGCGAAGAATGCCAGAAGGAATCAAGTGAAGAACGGTTTTCTCACCGTCAATGACAAGAGTATGACCTGCGTTGTGGCCGCCTTGGTAGCGAACGACGTACTGAGCGTCTTCAGTCAACAGATCAACGATTTTACCCTTACCTTCGTCACCCCATTGGGTGCCGAGAACGACTACGTTATTACTCATCTTTTCCAGTCAGTTGATGATTAAAACGGGATTCTAGCACCATCAAAAAAAGGATGCAGTCATTTTTTAACCGTCGTCCTGTTTATGGTCATCTGGGTGTCACAGTTTTTTGCTGATTCGATTTACTTGGACGGCCACATCATATATGCGATAACCGCACCAGCGACGACCAGACATCCCCCGATACGGCGAAGGTTGGCATCCGATAACTGACTCATTTCCCGCACCATTTCACGCCATTTGTTGGGCAGTAACATCGGCCCTAGACCTTCAAAAACCAGCACCAAACCAATCGCCAGCCACAATTCCTTACCCATGATTTCTCTCATCTATTCGGGGTAAAAAAAAGACAAGGCGCGATGCCTTGTCTTTCATTTTTAACAATAGCAATGTGCTTAATTGACGTTGCTGTTTGGCTCTTTCATGTACTGGAAGAACTCGCTGTTTGGATCCACAACCAGGATATCACCCTTGTTGTTGAAGCTCTTCTCGTACGCTTGCAATGAGCGAAGGAATTTATAAAATTCTGGCTCTTTGTTGAACGAGTTCGCATAGATATTTGCAACTTGAGCATCAGCTTCACCGCGCGTTACACGGGCAGTTTTTTCTGCTTCAGCCAGCACGGTTGCCACTTCCAGTTCAGCCTGAGCGCGGATAACTTCCGCTTTCTCACGACCCTGCGAGCGGTGACGGCGAGCAACGGTTTCACGTTCAGCACGCATACGCTGGTAAATCGATTCGCTGATTTCATCCGGCAGGTTGATCTTCTTAATGCGAAGGTCAATCACTTCAATGCCGATGTCATTTGCACTTTCCTGGAGCTCAGTCAGTACATCAGCCATCACCTGCTCACGTTTCTCAGACACAATCTCTTTGATGGTCTTCGAACCGATCTCTGCACGCAGGCCATCCGCAACCTTACGTTGCAATAGCGCTTCCGCCGTCAAACGATTGCCACCACCTGTGGACAGGTAGTATTGACCGAAATCTTTGATCTTCCACTTCACGTAGGAGTCGATGATCACGTCTTTTTTCTCTGACGTTACAAAGCGGTCAGACTGATCGTCCATGGTCTGGATGCGGGCATCCAACAGTTGTACGCGGTCAAACAATGGCACTTTGAATTGCAGGCCTGGGCCATAGATTCTTGCCATGTCGTCATCAGTTTTCAGCACTCGGCCGAAACGGATCACAATACCGCGTTCGCCTTCTTTGACCACGAATACGGACATCAGGCCAACAACAATCGATACGATAATTAGAGGAATTAATAATTTACGCATAATTAATATCTCCCCTGACGCGTGGTCGACTGACGGGTGTTAGCGTTCGGTGCGACCGGCTGCGAGGAGCGCTCGAGCTCGATACCATAATCAGATGCATTGTCACCGCTTGAAGAACTATTGCGCTGTTGCGCTGGCGCCTGATTCATCAGTTTGTCCAGAGGCAGGTATAGCAGGTTGCTGCCACCTTCCTGAGAATCAATCAGCACTTTACTGGTGTTGCCATAGACATTTTCCATGGTTTCCAGATACAGGCGGTTACGCGTGACTTCCGGCGCAGCCTGGTATTCTGGCAGCAGTTTCTCGAACTGAGCCACGTCACCTTCTGCTTCGTTAACGGTTTTCTCTTTGTAACCCAGCGCTTCTTTCTTCAAACGCTCCGCTCGACCGGTTGCCTTAGGCAGGATGTCGTTGCGGTACGCTTCCGCTTCACGGATAAAACGCTCTTCATCCTCTCGCGCTGCGATAGCATCATCGAAAGCGTCTTTCACTTGCTCTGGCGGACGTGCGGTATCGAAGTTGACGTCAACCACCAGCAGACCCATGTCATAACGGTCTACGATGCGGTTAATTTCCACTTCTGTACGTTCACGGATTTGTTGACGGCCAGAGGTCAGGATTTCATCCATCTCAGCATCACCAACTACCGCACGCAGTGCAGAATCAGTCGCCTGACGCAGGCTGTCATCCGCATTGGTCACAGAGAAGAGGTATTTTTCAGGATCTGCTACGCGGTATTGCACGTCCATTTCAACGCGCACCACGTTTTCGTCTTTGGTCAGCATCTGGCCAGAGCCACGCAGTGAACGGATAGCTTGTACGTTAACCGGCTCTACTTCATCGATAAACGTTGGCTTCCAGTTCAGACCCGGCTGTACAATGCGGTCATATTCACCGAAACGCAGCACAACACCACGCTCCGCTTCACCGATAGTGTAGAAGCCTGAGATACCCCAAATCGCCAATCCCACAACGGCAATAATGCCTAAACCGGCAGCACCGCCTGCACCAAAAGACGGCCCTTTCTTACCGCCAAACAAGCCGCTCAGTTTGCGGCTCAGCTTGCCAAACACCTCATCAAGGTCTGGCGGTCCCTGGTCACGGCCACCGCGGTTCCCCCACGGGTCCTTATCCTGACCGCCGCCATTGTTTCCTGGCTCATTCCACGCCATTAGAGAACTCCATCAGTATGATATGACGATAGTTTTTATACTGTATCAGGCTGTTAGCTGACGATAAAGCCGCCAATCTCATTGCCTTCACGTTTTTTTAACCTCAGCCAATCTGCCTGAGGTAAGCGCACATCGATCAGTAAATGCCCGTCCTGATCGTATTCTTCATGTAAGACACAACGTAACTGGCAGAACTTACTATGCATTCTGCCAATCGAAGCAGGAGGAATACGCAAGCGATAGCTTACCATAGTCCCTGCCAGCCTTTCGGTCAGCGCCTCAAAAAGCAGATCTATGCCCTGATCTGCCAGTGCCGATACCCAAACGATTTGCGGTACACCCTCTTCGTCGCGCTCAATGCGCGGCGCGGCGTCTTCCATGTTGTCGATTTTATTCATCACCAACAGGGTAGGCACTTCGTGAGCATCGATTTCTTCCAGCACAACGTTCACCGCGTCGATATTGTCGCGGAATCGTTCATCACTGGCGTCAATCACGTGCAGCAACAGACTGGCTTCCTGCGTTTCCTGCAAGGTCGCTTTAAATGCAGCCACCAGATCGTGCGGCAAATGACGGATAAATCCGACGGTATCCGCCAGGATCGTATCGCCAACATCCGCAACCTCGATTTTACGCAAGGTCGGATCCAGTGTTGCAAACAGCTGATCAGCTGCATACACACCCGCTTCGGTAATACGGTTGAACAACGTCGACTTACCGGCGTTGGTGTACCCAACCAAAGATACAGTTGGCACTTCTGCTCGGCTACGGGCACGACGCCCCTGCTCACGCTGTTTCGCCACTTTCTCCAATCTACGCAAAATCGCTTTCACGCGATCACGCAACAAACGGCGGTCGGTTTCGAGCTGGGTTTCACCCGGACCACGCAGACCGATACCGCCTTTCTGGCGTTCAAGGTGCGTCCAGCCGCGAACCAGTCGGGTTGACAGGTGACGAAGCTGTGCCAATTCAACCTGCAGCTTACCTTCGTGAGTGCGGGCACGTTGGGCAAAGATATCCAGGATCAGGCCGGTACGATCAAGCACCCGGCATTTGAACAGACGTTCGAGGTTGCGTTCCTGCGCCGGAGACAGCGCATGGTTGAAGATAACGACGTCAGCCCCTGTCATGTGGACTGCATCTGCAATTTCTTGGGCTTTACCTTCACCAACGAAGTATTTGGAATGCGGGGATTGTCGGTTGGCCGTAATGGTCTGCAACCGAGTCACCCCCGCTGACGATACCAGCAGCTCACATTCGCTGAGATCATCCCACTCGCCTTCTTGGGTGAAGTTGATATGAACGATAATAGCCTGTTCACCGGCTTCATAACGGTCAAACAAGCGATCAACTCCTCACCAAGGATCGTTACTCCTCGGTTTTGTCTTGCTGGCGTTCGTTTGAAGAACGTTCAGGGTTGTTGTGGTGATGATTCACAGGGCGCGCTGGTACAACAGTAGAAATCGCGTGTTTGTAAACCATTTGATTCACAGTGTTTTTCAGCAGGATCACGAACTGGTCAAAAGATTCGATCTGGCCCTGAAGTTTAATACCGTTTACCAGATAGATAGAAACAGGTACACGTTCACGACGCAGTGCGTTCAGAAATGGGTCTTGTAGAGATTGCCCCTTAGCCATTTTTAATTTTCCTTATTGGTTTGTAGTTGTATTAGCAACAAAAACGTCAACAACGCTGCATACAACGCCAAAGAGTATACCTGTCTCTCAGTCAAATCAGGTTAAACACTTTGTGACGGTTTGTAACGATAGCCCAGCGTTGTCGCTATCAAGCCAAGTCAAATCATCCCAGCTGCGAAGCCAGGTGATCTGACGCTTGGCTAACTGACGGGTTGCGCAAACACCGCGATAAACTGCATCGTCAAGCGAACAGCTACCCGCCAAATAATCCCACATTTGTCGGTACCCCACGCAGCGGATCGACGGCACATCCGGGTTCAGATCGCCACGATCATACAGCGCACGTACCTCCTCCTCGAAACCAGCATCCATCATTTTCTGGAAACGCAGTTCAATTCGGTGATGCAGGTCTCCCCTTTCCTTAGGGGCTATAGCAAACTGGTGAACCTCATATGGCAACGGTTCACCCTTAGTTTCAGTTAACTCAGTGAGAGTTTTACCTGAAATACGAAAAACTTCCAGCGCTCTTGAGAGCCGCTGCGGATCATTTGGATGGATCCGTGCGCCGGCTACCGGATCGATACGGCACAATTCGTCGTGTAGCGCCTGCCAACCGTGCTCTTTTGCTTCCAGTTCAATTTTAGCGCGAATCACTGGATCCGCTGATGGTAAAGGTGACAGACCTTCCAATAATGCTTTGAAATAAAGCATGGTACCACCAACCAAAAGCGGAATTCTCCCTTTTGCGACAATCTCTTCCATTTCACGCAGGGCATCGGCCCGGAAATCGGCGGCAGAATATGCCTCGGAAGGATCGCGGATATCGATCAAACGGTGCGGCGCTTGTGCCAGCTCTTCTGCTGTGGGCTTAGCGGTACCAATATCCATATCCCGGTAGATCAGTGCACTGTCCACACTGATAATATCCACTGGAAATTGCTTACGAAGGGCAATCGCCAGATCGGTTTTTCCCGATGCAGTTGGCCCCATCAAAAAGATTGCCTTAGGCAATGGCTTAGTCATTGTTAAATGCTTCTACTGCCGCTGCCACGTCAACCGGACGCAACAACGTTGAATAATGATCTGCCAGCGCTTCCTGCCAGCAGTTTTCTAAATCCGAAATAAGTGTAACGGCCTGCGACAACCCATAGGCGTCTGTTTTTTGCATCACATGGTCGCTTAGCCATTCTGACAGCGCGTGGGCATCCAGCGCATCATGTTGCTCAGCCATAAATGCCATCAATGCCGGGACGATTTGCTGCAGGTTTTGGTGGCGAAGTGGCTGGCACACCGCCATCACCATCGCCTGTGTCGCCGACTTCTGGCGCAATACAATACCAAATTGCTGCAACAACGCCTCATGTCTGCCAATCAGCACAAGCTCGCTGGCAGAAACAGGCAGTGCCTGCGGAATTAACAGCGGCTGCGCTTTCAACCCTTCACCGTGTGCGGCCGCCTGAAACTGCCCTAACAGGGCAAGACGGGATGCCGCATCCAGATCCAGCAACGCTATGTCATCTGCGCGCTTAAGCAAGAGGTATTTGGCGGCGACAATTGCCAGCGCTTTCCCCAAACCTGTAGCAGCGTGGCCGACAGAAACCGGCGCACTGTTAACGGGGGTTTTGTTAAAGGGCACCGGCGCTTCGTTAACCTGCGAAGGTGGCGGGACGACGGGCGTTGTCATCAGTGCCTGATACACTTTTTGTTCACGCTGTGTCGGGGCACTGTCGCTGTCCGCCCGATAGCCTGAGCTGCCGCCTCCTGAATAACCACGAGACGATGACTGGCTGAAACCGGACGCTCGCGTATTGCCTGATGGCTGTGACCGCCATTCCGCATATTCAGCCTGCGAGCTATGGCCGCTTCCGGCTTTGGCTGGCCGCGTTTCACTCTCGGTTGCGCAGTCTTCAGTGACCATGTCAGGCTCTGTAACCACGTCGAATTCCGGTTGCGATGCCTGTTCAGCAGCCACTTGCATCAAGGCATCGGCTACCGCCTGATAAATAAAATCATGCACCAGCCGTGCCTGGTGAAAACGCACTTCGTGTTTGGCCGGATGGACATTGACATCGACCTGGTGTGGATCAATATCGATATACAGCACATAGGCTGCGAACTGATCGGGCCGCAAAGACGCCTCATAGCCCTGACGGATAGCATGGTTGATGAGCTTGTCTTTCATCATCCGCTGATTCACAAAGCAATGCTGGATATCATTTTGTGCGCGGGCACCTCCAGGGGTGCAAATCCAGCCCTGAAGTGTCAGCCCCTGATGTTCAAGGCTAACCGCCACAGCGGTTTTGACAAACTGGTGGCCACAAATCGCCGCGAGACGTTTCTCTTTCTGGGATTCATTCGATGCAGCGCGGTACTGACGCACAATGGTGCCGTTGTGGCGAAGGGTAATGGCAACATCAAACCGGCTGAGCGCAATGCGCTTTAGCAGCTCATCGATATGACCAAATTCGGTTTTATCAGTACGCAGAAATTTGCGACGGGCGGGCGTATTAAAGAATAAATCCACCACTTCTACCGTAGTACCTACCGGGTGTGCGGCCGGTTTTACCTGCACCGCCATATCACGCCCTTCTGCGTAGGCTGACCAGGCTTCAGACTGGGTCACGGTGCGCGAAGTCAGGGTCAGGCGGGAGACCGAGCTGATACTTGCCAGTGCCTCGCCGCGAAACCCCAGACTGACGATAGCTTCAAGATCGTCAAGACAGCTGATTTTTGACGTTGCATGACGGCTCAGTGCCAGTTCAAGCTCTTCTTTGGCAATCCCCGAGCCATTGTCGCGGATGCGGATAAGCTTGCTGCCACCTTTTTCAATATCGACATCAATGCGGGTTGCCCCCGCATCAATACTGTTTTCCACCAGCTCTTTGACTACCGATGCCGGCCGCTCAACCACTTCGCCCGCAGCTATCTGGTTGGCCAGTCGCGCAGGTAGAATCTGAATTGCCATGCTCAGCTCCCGGGGATAATCAAGGTCTGGCCAACAGCCAGTTCGTCAGAACGCAATTTGTTGGCTCTACGGATACTGTCTACCGTGACGCCATAATTGCTGGCGATTTTACCCAGATATTCTCCGCGTTTCACTTTGTGCTGTTTATCCTTCGGCTTCACACCCACAATTTTGAGCTTCTGACCGATAGCCAATTCATCCGAGCGCAGCTTGTTGGCACTGCGGATGCTGGAAACACTGACATCATATTCCTGCGCAATCTTCCCGAGAAATTCACCGCGCTTTACAACATGGGTCAGCGTTTTCCCCACAGCAACAGGTTGGCTTGCAGGAGAGGATGAATGGCTGTCAGCCGCTGGAGAAGATACTGACGCCAGCGCGTTCAGGTTTACATTCGGCACCGTCAGAACCTGTCCAATGCGCAGGCTGTTAGACTTCAGGCTGTTGGCTGCTTTAATCGCATCGACTGAACTGCCGTATTTTTTCGCGATCACAGACAGGGATTGACCTGATGTCACGGTATGCTTGATACCGTTTTTGCGCGCTGCCATCAGGGTGCCATCCGGCGGAAATTCTTCGAAGTAGGTCAACACGCCTTTGTACACCGCGTTGGCTATCTTGTTCTGGTGGTTTGAACTTAGCAGCAGCTTTTCTTCTTCCGGGTTGGTAATAAAACCTGCTTCCACCAGCAACGAGGGAATATCGGGAGATTTCAATACCGCCAGGCTTGCATGTTCCGGATTCGGTTTGTGCAACTTGGTCACGCGGCCCATTTCTTTGAGCACACGAACAGCGACGTCATACCCTTCCTTTTGCGAGTTACTGAACTGCAAATCCAGCACCGCACGACTGAGATACTCATCTTGGTTATCGTTCAGCAGTGCGCCGCCGCCGAGCAGATTGGACTGCTCTTCATGTTTTTCAATCCAGCGACCGATTTCACTATTGGCACGGCGGCGAGACAGAACCCAAACCGAAGCGCCACGCGGCTGCGGCTTATGAAATCCGTCCGCATGGATAGACACCAACAGGTGCGCGCCCTGTTTGCGGGCAATGTCTGAGCGTTTGTTCAGATCAACAAAGTAATCACCGTTTCGGGTCAGTACTGCTTTAATGCCGGGTACCTTGTTAAGCTTCGCCGCCACCTGACGTGAAATCGCCAGCGTCACGTGTTTTTCGTATTTGCGGCGGGGACCGACTGCGCCGGGATCGTTACCGCCATGACCTGGGTCGATTGCGATAATGATGTCATCCGTGCCAAAAGGCAGCGCGGCCTGTGTTTCTATTTTTTCAGCGGGTTTCGACGGTTTCGCTTTGGCGACTTCCGCTTTATGCGGCAGGTCAATCACCAGCCGGTGGCCATATTCGCCACCCGGTGCCAGCGCGAAGATTTGCGGAATGCTTTTATCCGTCAGTTCGAAAACCAGACGGTAGGTACCATCTTCCGGCGGGTTGCTTTTGCGGATTTTGGTGAGGATTGCACTGTCTTTGACCTGGTGCGGCAGTGTCATCCCCAGCGAAGTGTTTTTTAGATCAACCACCAGCCGGTCTGGCTTGGTCAGGGTAAAAAACGAATAAGCCGGCTCTGCCGCCATATCCATTACGACGCGGGTTTCATCCGGTGCTGGCCAGATTCGTACATTTTCCAGAGCGTTGGCCAAAGCGGGACTTACCGAAGCGAGCCAACACACCACACCTGCTAATACGCGCCGCCAATGCATACTGTTATTTCCACTCCAGTTGATTGATGAGTGCTTCGCCTACTGGCGTGTTGGCTTTCACCTGCACAGTGCGTTGCTCACCGTCATACTTCAGTGTGATATCGATATCCGGTTGTGGCAGCAGGCCCTCGCCTTTCTCTGGCCACTCCACCAGACACAACGCATCCGGCGTGAAGTAATCACGGATCCCCATAAACTCAAGCTCTTCCGGATCGGCAAGACGATAGAGGTCGAAGTGGTAAACCTGCCAGCTAGCCAGCTGATAAGGCTCAACAAGCGTATAGGTAGGGCTTTTTACCTTACCGGCATGACCCAGTGATTGGATGAAACCACGGGAAAATGTGGTCTTCCCGGCACCCAAATCGCCGTGAAGATAAATGGTCGTTTGTGCTGTACATGCTGCAGCCACGGCCGCACCAAAATCAACCGTAGCCTGCTCATCGGCAAGCGCGGTAGAAAAAATCTCGGTCATCTTTCTCACTGCTTTTTCCGGCTGAGTGTTCCTCAGCACTGCATTTGTTTTATGTTTTTGCCCAGCCACGGGAGGAGATCACTGGCGAGTAGTCCCCGCTCGCCGGCCTGCGAAGCGTTGTCGGCGGCAAAACTGTGTATAAATGTACCAAACGTCGCCGCTTTCGACGGAAATCGTGTCTGGGACAATGCGCTGGCAATCACACCCGTTAACACATCACCCATTCCACCGCTTGCCATACCGGGATTTCCGGCATGGATGACAAATGTATCAAGGCCATCATAAACGATTGTGCCCGCTCCTTTAAGCACCACCACACCGCCATAGCGTTTCTGTAACTCTTTGACGGCAGAAAAACGATCCTGTTCAATTTTTGCTGTGCTGACACTCAATAATTTTGCGGCCTCTCCCGGATGGGGCGTCAGCACCCAATTTTCCGCGTAACGGGGAGAAGCGGCCAGGAGGTTTAACGCATCGGCATCAACCACCATCGGCTTGTTGGCGGACATAGCGGCGGCAAATAACGCCTTGGACCATTCGGATTGCCCAAGCGCCAACACATCAGCCCATGCCAAGCTCTCAGTTAGGATCTGTGCGTCTTGGGACGAGTCCCACTCACGGGTCATCAACTCGGGCTGTCGGCTCAACGCCGCAGTGAGATTCGAGCCATCGGTGAGCAATGCCACCAGCCCAGCCCCCGTTCTCAGCGCCGCCTGACCACACAGGATAACCGCACCACCCATGCCGCGTTGACCGCCAATGCACAGCACACGCCCCACATTGCCTTTATGTACCACCGGGCTTCTTGGCGGTAATAAAGCCTCTGCCCACTCAGCATCAACTCGGATTGCTGCAGGTGGGAAGCTGGATTCAAACGCTTCTCCAATTCCCAGTCCATCAAAAACACATTCACCACATAGTGCCCGCGCCTGACCGGTAAAGAGCCCTTGTTTCAAAGCAACAAAAGTCACCGTCACGCTTGCATGAACCGCTTCCCCCCAGATGGCGCCGGTATCCGCATCCAGCCCACTGGGAATATCAACAGCAAGTACAGGACAAGCCTGGTGGTTAATCCATTTCACCGCCTCAAGAAACTTCCCAGCCACAGTTCGGCAAAGGCCAGTTCCCAGTAAGGCATCAACTACCACTTCGACTTCCGTTTGCGCTGGCTTGTCACGCGTTATCGCACCGCCTTTCTGGAGATAGCGCTCCTTTGCTGTGAGGGCATCACCTGTGAGCTTGCTAGGATCAACGACTGACCATAACGTCACGCTTAAACCGGCCTCAATTGCCAGACGGGCAATCACATAACCATCCCCACCATTGTTGCCGCCACCACACAGCACCAGGATCTTTGAGGTTGCTGGCCAGCGGGATCGCATCGATTGGTAGGCAGCCAAGCCCGCCGATTCCATCAGTGTGTACATTTCAACACCAAGATCCGCAGCGATCTTGCGTTCTCCATTGCGGACTTGATCCGCTCTGTATAACGAGTGTGGTAGACTTGCGCCCATGTTCCCTGTCCTTTATCGATCCTATGTCTGAACCACGATCCTTCCAGTCGATCAATGTAAACCAACTTGCTGAAAATATCAGGCAATGGGGGCGCGAATTGGGCTTTCAGCACATTGGGATCACCGATGTGGATCTTTCCCAACATGAAGCGCTGCTACAGAAATGGCTGGATAACGGTTACCACGGCGAAATGGACTGGATGGCGCGCCATGGCATGATGCGGGCACGTCCGCAAGAGCTGGTAGAAGGCACAGTGCGCGTGATCAGCGCACGCATGAATTATCTGCCCCCGGACGCAGGCTTCGCACAGACGCTGGCCGATCCTTCCCTTGCCTATATCAGCCGCTATGCACTTGGCAGGGACTATCACAAACTTATCCGCAACCGCCTGAAGAAACTGGGGGAGCGCATCGAAGCTGAAGTGGGCAAGTACGGCTACCGGCCTTTTGTCGATTCAGCGCCTGTTCTTGAGCGGCCACTGGCAGAGAAAGCCGGATTGGGCTGGACAGGAAAGCATTCCCTGTTACTCAGCGAAGATGCAGGTTCCTGGTTTTTCCTGGGAGAACTACTGATTGATTTACCTTTGCCAGTCGACCCGCCCGCGCAAGACAAGTGCGGGAAGTGTGTCGCCTGCATGACCAGTTGTCCTACCGGTGCCATTGTCGGTGAGACTGTCGTCGATGCACGCCGTTGCATTTCCTACCTGACTATTGAGCTTGATGGCATTATTCCAGAAGAGTTCCGGGAGGCGATGGGAAACCGTATCTACGGTTGCGATGATTGCCAGTTGGTCTGTCCCTACAACCGCGCTGCAGAGCTGACGCAGGAAACGGATTTCCATAGCCGGGAAAGTTTGGCCCAACAGCCATTAACCGTTCTTTTTAGCTGGGATGAAAACACGTTTCTGAAACACACAGAAGGTTCTGCCATTCGCCGTATCGGTCATGAAAAATGGCGGCGAAACCTGTCAGTTGCCATGGGGAATGCACCGTATGACCCGGAAATTATTGCGCAGCTTGAGGCAGCCAAAGGCAGCTCAGTAACATTGGATGAACATATTGAATGGGCCATAAGGAAACAGCGTCAACGCCGCCAGGATATGGCAATAGAGGTTCTTCCCTCTTCTACCAAGCGTTTGGTCAGAATTATTCAAAAAGGGTTATCAAGAGATGCGTGACTAGCGCATTTTTTCAAATTCCGCCTACACTTCTGCAGGGTAAAAACTCAAAAACAAGACACAGGTTCAGTTCTGCCGCTAAATGTGGAAAACCTTTTCAGTACGCCATAAATAGGTGCAAACCAGGAGAGTTAAACACACTCTGTGAATAAAGTCAGATGGACATCACGGAAAGTGATGAAGCTGGGGATAAACATTTGAAAACTTTACCGATGAATATATTTAATCCATATAAAACATATAGTTATGGATATTTTCATTCACAGCATGGTGTTTTTAACTGATCACCTTCCGACCAGATAACCCTGCGGCAAGTCACACCTTCAAATATTCATCAACGACTTTACCCACAGTCAATACGCTGTGGATAACTCTGTTGAGAAACATAAAGAAACAGCGCCAGAACAGCGCAGAAGCCGATTTCGCGACGGTAAATTTCAGATTGTATCGGGCTAGACCTTGCCCTGAGATAATGCTTCACAGCATTAAAGACAACGACCCGCAGCACCCGATGTTAATCGGTACTTTATCTGCGTAGTGTTGATGCTTACAGATGATCCTCTGTAAGAAATTTGGAGCGATACATGAGGTTCCTGCTTTCAAGGTAAAAGGTGTGACCTCAACCTTGGCAATAAACTGAATGTAGCGCACTTCCAAATGGAAGTTTGGAGCGACACACGAGGTTCGAACTCGTGACCTCAACCTTGGCAAGGTTGCGCTCTACCAGCTGAGCTAGTGTCGCATAAAAAGAGCGTCCGATAGGAATCGGCAAAATGAGGCGTCATGCATCGTTGTGCATTGCGCACTTCCTTTCGGAAGTTTGGCTTTTCCGCTAAGGAAAAGTGGAGCGACATACAAGGTTCCCGATCTTCAAGGATTAGGCGTGACCTCAACCTTGGCAAGGTTCCTTGCGTATCAGGCTTCCGATAAATCGAAAGCTTTAATTTGGAGCGACACACGAGGTTCGAACTCGTGACCTCAACCTTGGCAAGGTTGCGCTCTACCAGCTGAGCTAGTGTCGCATCGTTCATCCGACTTTCGTCAGAATCTTTTTTCAAATTTTGGAGCGACACACGAGGTTCGAACTCGTGACCTCAACCTTGGCAAGGTTGCGCTCTACCAGCTGAGCTAGTGTCGCATCGTTCATCCGACTTTCGTCAGAATCTTTTTCAAATTTTGGAGCGACACACGAGGTTCGAACTCGTGACCTCAACCTTGGCAAGGTTGCGCTCTACCAGCTGAGCTAGTGTCGCATCGTTTATCCGACTTTCATCGGAATCTTTTTCAAATTTTGGAGCGACACACGAGGTTCGAACTCGTGACCTCAACCTTGGCAAGGTTGCGCTCTACCAGCTGAGCTAGTGTCGCATCGATCATCCGACGATCAATCGGATCATTTCAAATTTTTGGAGCGACACACGAGGTTCGAACTCGTGACCTCAACCTTGGCAAGGTTGCGCTCTACCAGCTGAGCTAGTGTCGCTTTATCAAAGACATTTGTCTCTGTCAGGGCTGCGAATTATACGAAGAAAAATCGCGGATGCAATACTCTAAATCCAGAAAAATTGATTTTTCTTCGTATCGATTAATTTCGCGTCAGATCGTAAAGATCTTGCTGCGATAGAAACGAAGTTCTTCAATAGATTCGCGAATATCGTCAAGCGCCAGGTGAGTACCCTGTTTTTTCACGCCAGACAAAAGATCCGGCTGCCAGCGACGTACCAATTCTTTGATAGTGCTGACATCGACAGTGCGGTAATGGAAAAAGCGTTCCAAATCAGGCATGTGCTGATAAAGAAAACGGCGATCCTGTCCGACACTGTTGCCACAGATTGGCGATACACCGGCAGGTACCCAGTTTTGCAGGAATGCGATAGTTTGCTTGATCGCATCTTCTTCACTCACGGTACTTGCTCTGACACGATCCACCAGCCCACTGCGCGTGTGTGTATTGGTGCACCATTCGTCCATTTTCGCCAGTTCATCGTCCGACTGGTGAATAGCAAGAACAGGCCCTTCAGCTAACACATTAAGTTCAGCATCTGTAACAACGGTTGCGATCTCAATGACTTTGTGGATTTCAGGGTCCAGGCCGGTCATTTCAAGATCAATCCAGATTAAATTCTTATCGCTGAAAGACATCCAAATTGCCTATTTTACAAGTAAACCATGTATCATACTTAGCCTGACTTGAAAGCCAACTAAACTAGCGACATTTCTCGTGGCAAAAAAGAAAAAGCTCACAAAAGGCCAATTGCGCCGAGTACGGACAAACCAAAGAAAACGCATCGACCGCCAGCAGGATGAAGTCCAGTGGGATGAATCCTTGCTGGAAGCTGCCCGTGAAGGGGTTGTGATCACCCGCTTTGGACAACACGCCGATATTGAAGATCGTCAAACCGGCATCATTCACCGTTGTAACCTTCGCCGCTCCATTGAGAGTCTGGTGACCGGAGATACCGTGGTATGGCGTCCGGGCGTGGAAACACTGCAGGGCATCGCGGGTGTGGTTGAAGCTGTCCACGAACGCCACTCAGTACTTACCCGTCCCGATTACTACGACGGAGTCAAACCGGTCGCGGCAAATATTGATCAAGTAGTGATCGTTTCCGCGATATTACCCGAATTGTCTACCAACATTATAGACCGTTACCTCATCGCTACCGAACAGGTCGGCTTCAAACCACTTATCGTGATCAATAAAATCGATCTGGTTGATAGTGAAGGTGTTGAAATCATTAAAAATACCCTCTCTGTTTACCAGAGTATCGGTTACGACGTTTTGATGGTGAGCCAGAAAACAGGCGAAGGTATTGATGAACTTAAAGCCCGTCTTGCCGATGTGACCAGCATTTTTGTTGGCCAGTCCGGTGTGGGCAAATCAAGCCTGGTCAATGCGCTGTTGCCTGAGGTGAATGCCGACACCGGCGAAGTGTCTGAAAACTCGGGGCTTGGTCAGCACACCACAACCACTGCACGCCTTTACCACTTCCCTGACGGCGGCGATCTGATCGATAGCCCTGGGGTACGTGAGTTCGGTCTATGGCATTTAGAGCCAGAGCAAGTTACCCAAGGTTTCAAAGAGTTCCGCGAATTCCTGGGTGGTTGTAAGTTCCGAGACTGCAAACATAAAGATGATCCGGGCTGTTTGCTGCGTGAAGCAGTGGAGCAAGGCAAGATCAGCGTTGAACGCTTTGACAGCTACCACAAGATCATCGAAAGCATGTCTGAGCAAAAGGCAAACCGCCAATTCTCACGCAGCAAAAACGAATAACCTTCCCCAGTACACCAGCGCCCTTGTTAAACAGGCGCTGGTGAGTCGCTTGTTTATTTTGTAAACTGAGCCGCTTTTTAGAATTCCCGCCCATGATTGACGGGCAAACGACGAGTTAGGAATAAAACCGTGTCTAACGATTTGAAAATTGGTCTGCAATACTGCATGCCAAAACATCTGCTTACCCGTCTGGTAGGTAAACTGGCCGCAGCAAAGGCTGGCTTTCTCACCACCGCCGTGATCAAATGGTTTATCCGCCAATACAAGGTGGAAATGAGCGAAGCGAAAAATCCGGATCCAACAAGCTACCCGACCTTCAACGACTTCTTCGTGCGTGAGCTGAAAGACGGTGCCCGCCCTTTGAATGATGAAGTAAACGTGATCAGCCACCCTGCCGACGCCTGTGTCAGCCAGGCTGGACCGATTGAAAAAGGTCGCCTTATCCAAGCCAAAGGCCACACGTTTGATGCCTGTGAACTGCTGGGCGGTGATGCCAAACTGGCAGAAGAGTTCGCTGAGGGTGATTTTGCCACTCTTTACCTGTCGCCACGCGACTACCACCGTGTGCACATGCCGTGTGACGGCACTCTGCGCCAAATGATTTACGTACCGGGCGATCTGTTCTCCGTAAACCCGCTGACAGCAGAAAACGTGCCTAACCTGTTTACGCGAAATGAACGTGTCGTGTGTATTTTTGATACCGCGTTTGGCCCAATGGCGCACATCCTGGTGGGTGCGACCATCGTCGGCAGCATCGAAACCGTATGGAGTGGCACAGTGACCCCTCCTACCGGCCAGAGCATCCGCCGCTGGGATTACCCGGCAGAAGGCGATCAGGCTATCTTCTTGAAAAAAGGCGAAGAGATGGGCCGCTTCAAGCTGGGGTCAACCGTGATCAACCTGTTCCCGAAAGGCGCAATTACGTTTGATGAGGCGATCATTCCAGGCAAACCAACCCGCATGGGTGAAGCCTACGCGCGCCAGAACAGCGCAGAAATCGCAGCCGAATAATTAAACTGTGATCCATGACGAAAAGGGCAGCATTGCCCTTTTTTTGTGCCCAAAGTTTATTCAAACACAGAGTAATTTCCTGCCGGCTCCGTATCCTTGAGTGCGTACAGCACATCTCAAGCTGATGAAAACAAAGCGATTGGGTGTGCCCCCTTTTGTTCACTGCGGATGGAACCTCAGATATGCCGAAGTTGTCTCGTGCTGATGTTTTAAAGTTTGTTGTGGCGTTTGGTATTCCCCTGGGCGTGTTGATGATGCCAATAGATTGGATCCCTCTCGATGATCTGACTGTGGTTCAACACCGCCTGCTCGCCATCTTCCTGCTGGCTGCCCTGCTTTGGGTATTAGAGCCTGTGCCTGTGTTTGCCACCTCGATCCTGATCATCGCCCTTGAGCTCATTATGATCTCGGATAAGGGTCTGACGGTTTTCCGCGATGCATCCCCGGGGCATGATATCGGCGCCCTGATCAAATACACCGATATTTTCAGCGCATTTTCTTCCCCTATCATCATCCTGTTTATGGGCGGCTTTGCCCTTGCTATCGCCGCCTCAAAATATGAGCTGGACAACAACCTCGCCCGCGTCCTGCTTAAACCCTTTGGCACCAAACCCAGCCATATCATGCTGGGGCTGATGCTTATCACCGCTGTGTTCTCGATGTTTATGTCTAACACCGCGACGACAGTGATGATGCTGGCGCTGCTAGCCCCTATCGTGGCGACGGTCCCGAAGGGTGATACCGGCGTAAAAGCGCTGGTACTTTGCATCCCAATCGCCGCTAACACCGGCGGTATCGCAACACCTATCGGTACACCGCCCAACGCCATCGCTCTGCAGTACCTGACAGGGGAAAATGCCATCAGCTTCCTCGAATGGATGACCATGGGCTTACCCTTTGTGGTGGTGCAACTGACCTTTGCCTGGTGGTTGTTGCAAAAACTGTTTCCCGCCAGCCAGAGCGAAATGACGCTCAGGCTTGATGGCACTTTCCAGAAAAGCTGGCGCGCCTACACGGTTTACGCCACTTTTGCAGCCACCATCCTGCTGTGGATGACCACCAGCCTGCACGGCATGAATACCTATGTGGTGTCTATCATTCCCCTGGCCGTCTTTACACTGACCGGCATCATGGGCAAAGAAGAGCTTAAACTCATTAACTGGGACGTGCTCTGGCTGGTCGCCGGTGGTATCGCGATTGGCCTGGCGCTGGACAAAACCGGCCTGGCCGCTGCGCTCGCCCATGCGGTGGATTATGATGCCTTATCGCCGCTTGCCGTTGTGCTGACCCTTTCGCTGATCTGCTGGGTGATGGCAAACTTTATGTCCAACACCGCCACCGCTAACCTTTTGATGCCTATCGCCGCCGCAGTGGCCACCTCCATGGAAAGTCTGGCCTCCGTCGGCGGTATTCAGGGGTTGTTGGTTGTGGTCGCTTTCTCGGCTTCGCTGGGCATGATTTTGCCTGTCTCTACCCCACCTAACAGCCTGGCCTATTCAACAGGTCTGATTGAAAGTCGGGATATGGCGAAAGCCGGCGTGATTGTTGGCGTCGTCGGCCTTGCTATCGTCTATATCGCCCTGCTCATCCTGAATTGATCCTGCTATTTGCGGGGAAAGTGCATTGAGCGCTTTTCCCGCAATTCGTCAGCAGATAAACTCGCGCTCCTTTCCTGCTTTTTCTTTTTTGAGGGTGCCATCTTGGGTTACGAATGGCTTGCGCTTGCTGCTGCCTTTTTGTGGGGTATTTCCAGTCTGATCTCGGTGACGCCGGCGCGTCACCTCGGCAGTTTTGCCTACAGCCGTTGGCGTATGGCATGTGTCTCGGTGATGTTGTCAGTGCTGGCACTGTTGACCGGCGGCTGGGCAACCATCTCTTCCGATATCCTCTGGCCCATGGCACTGTCCGGCCTGATCGGTATCTTCATTGGCGATACAGCCCTGTTCGGTTGTATGAACCGAATTGGCCCGCGACGCTCAGGCCTGCTTTACTCCTGCCATGCGGTATTTTCAGCGCTGCTGGGCATGTGGCTGTTTGGGGAAACGCTGGAAGGCTGGCGCTTGCTCGGGGCTATTCTGGTTTTTTCCGGCGTCATGATCGCGGTGTTTTTCCGCCAAAGCGGCAATGCCCATACGTGGGAAGAAACCAAGGGCAATATCTGGATTGCCGTGGGTCTCGGCCTGACAGCGGCACTTTGTCAGTCACTCGGTGGTGTCATCGCCAAGCCTGTGCTGACTAACAATGTTGACCCTATCGCCGCCTCTGCCATCCGCATGATTGCGGCCTTCCTTGCCCACGGCGCGCTGGTATTGCTGCAGGTACGTGTCGCTCAGCCGGTCAACCCGATCAACTGGCGTATTTTCGGCATGGTTGTAGTCAACGGCTTCCTTGCCATGGCGGTGGGCATGACGCTGATCATGTACGCACTGAAGTGGGGCGAAGTAGGTATGGTTGCTCTGCTCTCTTCCATGACACCAGTAATGATCCTGCCGCTGATCTGGCTGTTCACCAAAGTGCGTCCGGCACCGAGCGCTTGGTTGGGTGCCGCGGTTGCGGTTTCCGGCGCGGCGCTTATCGTGTCGCAGGGATAGAAAAAACGCCGCTGATGCGGCGTTTTTTAAGGGCTTTCCCGGTCAGGCTCGGCCAACCGGGAAGGCAATCACTTCATCAATATGTGTTTTGCCCAAGGCAAGCATGATCAGACGATCAATACCCAGTGCAACGCCCGCACAATCCGGCAGACCGTGACGGATAGCCTCAATCAGGTGATGGTCGATGGGTTGAGATTTCAGCCCCATTCTTTCACGTTTACAGTTATCTTCCTCGAAACGCGCCAGCTGCTCCTCGGCGTTGTCCAGCTCATAAAAACCGTTCGCCAGCTCAATCCCCTTGAAGTACACCTCAAAGCGCGCAGCGACACGCGGATCGTCTTCACACACCCGTGCCAACGCCGCCTGAGATGCTGGGAAGTTATAGACAAACGCAGGCACATCCTGGCCAATCTTCGCCTCGACACCCACGCTAAAAAGCAGTTGTAACAGGGTGTCGCGGTCATCTTCAATATCCGCGATATCTGACAAACCCAATGGCGCAGCGACAGCCTTCAACTCAGCCATTGAGCCCTCTAGCGGACACACGCCAAGCACCCTGATGAAGGCATCCTGATAGGTCATCCGCTCTGCCACGCCAGCCTTTAGGATAAGCTGCAGCAGCGCATCCATTTCATCCATTAACGCGTGGTGGTCAAAGCCCGGACGGTACCACTCCAACATGGTGAATTCCGGGTTGTGATTTCGCCCCGCCTCTTCATTGCGAAACGCTTTGTTGATTTGGTAAATCGCGCCACTGCCCGCAGCCAGCAGGCGTTTCATGTGGAACTCAGGGCTGGTCATCAGGTACAGGGGGATGCCCTGCGCAAAGCCCGGGCCGACAAACTCGGTTTTAAATGTGTGAAGATGAATATCCGTCACCGTTGCTTGACTCATTGACGGTGTATCCACTTCCAACACCTCGCGATCAGCAAAAAACTGACGGATTTGTCCCATCAGCGCGGCACGAGCGCGTAAAGTTTGTATCTTTGCAGTAGGGCACCAATCTGCATTCATGGCGGAAACTCTCTCGGTTAAATCTGGCGGCATTTTATCTGCCACATCACAGAATAGAAACCCGCGCTTTCCGTGCTTACTGAAGCACATCTCTTCTCAATGACACAGATGTATGCTTTTTTTTCTTTTCGCCGCCAATGGGGAAAATGAACAATAAAAGTCCAAGTATTCCAATGAAAAGCATTCTCGTTTTCATAAAAATACCTTTTGGAAATAATTAGTTAAATGCAAACAAAGAAAAGCAGGTTTTACGTGTTAGAAACATGAAAAAACACCCGTTAACCTGCTCGTAACATCGTAATTTCTTGCAGTCTAACGACCCAGATCACAAAAATACTGCTTAGCCCTCAAGTCAGCCACGAAGTCGGAAGAAATACCCTGCCAAGTCAAATTTTGCCGCATTTAACTTTACTAAGATGGGGGCAGTTTTTGAGTTCGATGCAAGGTTGCATCTTTTTAATTTTTAACAATCCTCCGGAGGATAGCTGTGAAAACCATTACCACAGATATCGCTGTTATTGGCGCTGGCGGTGCAGGCCTACGTACTGCCATTGCTGCGGCTGAAGCAAACCCTGAACTGGAAATCTCACTGGTTTCCAAGGTTTACCCGATGCGTTCACACACTGTGGCCGCAGAAGGTGGCTCTGCAGCCGTTATCAAGGATGAGGATAGTCTCGACAACCACTTCAACGATACCGTTGGCGGTGGCGACTGGCTATGTGAACAGGACGTTGTTGAATACTTCGTGGAAAACTCGACCCGCGAAATGATCCAGCTGGAACAATGGGGCTGCCCATGGAGCCGTAAGGAAAACGGTGAAGTGAACGTGCGCCGTTTTGGCGGTATGAAGGTGGAACGCACCTGGTTTGCGGCTGACAAAACTGGCTTCCACATGCTGCACACTCTGTTCCAGACGTCGATCAAGTACCCACAAATCAAGCGTCTCGACGAGTACTTCGTGGTAGATCTGCTGGTTGTCGATAATGAAGTTCAAGGCCTGATTGCTATCCACATGGCTGAAGGTGAACTTGTCTGCATCAAAGCAAAATCTGTGGTGCTGGCAACGGGCGGTGCAGGCCGCGTGTACAACTGCAACACCAACGGCGGCATCGTAACCGGCGACGGTATGGCAATGGCATTCCGCCACGGCGTAGCACTGCGCGACATGGAGTTCGTTCAGTACCACCCAACCGGCCTGCCAGGTACCGGTATCCTGATGACCGAAGGTTGTCGTGGTGAAGGCGGTATCATCGTTAACAAGAACGGCTACCGTTACCTGCAAGATTACGGCATGGGACCGGAAACCCCGGTTGGCCAGCCAAAGAACAAATACATGGAACTGGGCCCACGTGACAAAGTGTCGCAGGCGTTCTGGCACGAGCAGCAAAAAGGCAACACCATCAAGCACCCACTGGGTGATGTGGTTCACCTTGACCTTCGCCACCTGGGTGAAGAGTACCTTAACGAGCGTCTGCCGTTTATCTGTGAACTGGCGAAAGCGTACGTTAACGTTGACCCAGCGAAAGAGCCAATTCCAATCCGCCCAACCGTGCACTACACCATGGGCGGTATCGAAACCGATTCGCGCACTGAAACCAGCATCAAGGGCCTGTTCGCTGTCGGCGAATGTTCTTCTGTAGGTCTGCATGGCGCAAACCGTCTGGGTTCTAACTCTCTGGCTGAGCTGGTTGTCTTCGGCCGCGTGGCGGGTGAAGGCGCAGCAGAACGTGCGGCAGAGTTCACTGGCTGGAATGACGACGAAATTGCTCGTCAAATCAAAGCGGTTGAAGATCGCATCGCCACACTGATGAACCAGCAAGGCGATGAAAATTGGGCAGATATCCGCACTGAAATGGGTCACTCCATGGAAGCGGGTTGTGGTATCTACCGCCGCGAAGATCTGATGCAAGAGACCATCAACAAGCTGGCTGAGCTGAAAGAGCGTTACAAGCGCATCAGCATCAAAGACAAAGGCAAAGTGTTCAACACCGACCTGCTGTATGCGATCGAAGTCGGCTACGGCCTGGAAGTGGCAGAAGCGATGGCGCACTCTGCAGTACTTCGTCGCGAGTCACGCGGTGCGCATCAGCGTCTGGACGATGGCTGTACCGAGCGTGACGATCAGAACTTCCTGAAACACTCTCTGGCGTTCTACAACCCAGAAGGTGCACCAATCATTAAATACAGTGACGTGAAAATCACCAAGTCTCAGCCTAAAGCACGTCTGTACGGTGCTGCTGCGGAAGAAGCAGAAGCTGCGGCGAAAAAAGCAGAGAAGGAGCAGGCATAATGTCAGCAAACCGCATTCAGAAAGTCAGCGTTCTCCGCTACGACCCGTCGAAAGACAGCGAACCTCACCTGCAAACGTTCAGCGTACCGTTTGATGAAACCATGTCGGTACTGGACGCACTGGGCTACATCAAAGACCATCTGGACAAAGATCTGTCTTACCGCTGGTCTTGCCGTATGGCGATTTGTGGTTCTTGCGGCATCATGGTTAACAAGGTGCCGAAGCTGGCATGTAAAGCCTTCCTGCGTGACTACCCAGATGGCTTAACCATCGAGCCACTGGCAAATTTCCCGATTGAGAAAGACCTGATTGTCGATATGACGCCGTTTATCGAGCGTCTGGAAGCGATCAAACCTTACATCATCGGCAACGACCGTAAACCGGAAGACGGCCCTAACAACCAGACTCCAGAGCAAATGGCGCGCTACAAACAGTTCGCTGGCTGCATCAACTGTGGTCTTTGCTATGCGGCCTGTCCGCAGTTTGGCCTGAACCCTGAGTTCATTGGCCCAGCGGCACTGACACTGGCACACCGCTACAACCTCGACAGCCGCGACAATGGCGCAGAAGAGCGTATGAAGCTGATCAACGGTGAAAATGGCGCTTGGGGCTGTACCTTCGTAGGTTACTGCTCAGAAGTGTGTCCGAAGCACGTTGACCCGGCAGCGGCGGTTAACCAAGGTAAGATTGCGTCATCTCAGGATTTCGTGATTGCCATGCTCAAACCTGATGGTTCGAAGAAAGTGGAGGCTTAAGGATGTCTAACCGTAAACCTTACGTTCGTGAAATGAAACGTACCTGGTGGAAAGACCATCCTTTCTACCGCATGTATATGCTGCGCGAAGCAACCGTGCTGCCACTGATTTTCTTCACCCTGTGTTTGACCTTTGGTCTGGGCAGCCTGGTGGTCGGTGAAGCTGCTTGGAATGGCTGGTTGAGCTTTATGGCAAACCCAGTGGTTATCGCCATCAACATCGTGGCATTGGCAGGCAGCCTGTTCCATGCACAGACTTTCTTCAGCATGATGCCGCAAGTGATGCCTATCCGCATCGGTGGCAAACTGCTGGATAAGAAAATCATTGTGTTGGCGCAGTGGGCAGCAGTAGCTGCGATTTCTGCAGTAATTCTGTTTCTGGTTTAACCCCGACATCTGAGGAGAGATAACGTGGTCGATTTAAATCCAAAACGTTCTGACGAACCGGTATGGTGGGGTCTGTTTGGTGCTGGCGGTTCTTGGTTTGCGATGATCACCCCGGTCACCATTTTGGTTCTGGGCATCATGGCGCCAATGGGTATGCTGGATGCAGACGCACTGAGCTATGAACGTGTAACCGGTTTTGTTACCAGCTTCATCGGTGCCCTGTTCACTATCGGCACCCTGTCGCTGCCAATGTGGCACGCTATGCACCGCCTGCACCACGGCATGCATGACCTGAAATTCCACACAGGCACCGCAGGTAAAGTGGCATGCTACGCAGCAGCCTTCCTGGTGAGCGCCCTGTCTGTGATCTTCATTTTCATGATTTAGTCGCAGCAACCTTGAAAAAGCACCTTCGGGTGCTTTTTTATTGCCTGTAAAACGCAAAAAGCGCCCCGAAGGACGCTTTTCAGCACAAGGCGTATGAATTACTTCACACGGCTTACGTATTCACCAGAACGAGTGTCAACTTTGATCACTTCGCCAATCTGGATGAACAGAGGTACACGCACAACTGCACCAGTAACCAGAGTTGCTGGCTTACCACCGGTACCTGCGGTATCACCTTTCAGGCCAGGGTCAGTTTCAGTCACTTCCAGCTCAACGAAGTTTGGTGGAGTCACTGCAATTGGGTTACCGTTCCACAGGGTCAGGGTGCAGCGATCGTTCTCTTTCAGCCATTTGATGTTGTCGCTTACAGCTTTGCTGTCTGCAGCGATTTGCTCAAAGGTTTCTGCGTTCATGAAGTGCCAGAACTCACCGTCAGTGTACAGGTAGTCCAGTTCCACATCGATTACGTCAGCAGCTTCAACAGAGTCGCCAGACTTGAAAGTCTTCTCCAGCACTTTGCCTGAAAGCAGTTTACGGATCTTCACGCGGTTGAACGCTTGGCCTTTACCCGGCTTCACGAACTCGTTTTCGATAATGACACAAGGCTCGTTATCGAGCATAATTTTCATTCCGCCGCGGAATTCATTGGTGCTAAAAGACGCCATGTCTATCCTCTTAACATCTTCGAAGTTGTCATAAATGCCGGACATAATAACCCGAAACGCGTCGCCTGTTGAGCAAAACTGGCTCAAAGAAATGGCAAATGCGGTTTCAGATCCCCAAAAGCTTCTGCAACAGCTTGATATCGAACCTTCGGCATGGACGTCCGGCTTTTCTGCACGTGAGCTGTTTGCACAGCGTGTGCCGCAAAGTTTCATCGACAGGATGGAAAAGGGTAACGCTAACGATCCCCTCCTGCGCCAGGTGCTGCCTGTCGCCGCAGAGTTTGATGAGGTCGAGGGTTTCTCTACCGATCCGCTCGAAGAGCAGGAAAACGACATTCCAGGCCTGCTGCACAAATACAAAAACCGCGTACTGATGATCGTTAAAGGTGGCTGTGCGATTAACTGCCGCTACTGCTTCCGTCGTCACTTCCCGTATGCAGACAATAAAGGTGGTAAAAACGTCTGGCGCGAAGCGGTTACTTACTTACAGGCGCATCCAGAGATAGACGAAGTCATTCTGTCAGGTGGTGACCCTCTCATGGCCAAAGATCATGAGCTGGAATGGCTGATTGAGGCTATTGAATCCGTCCCGCATATCAAGCGTCTACGTATTCACACCCGCCTACCCGTTGTGATCCCATCACGGGTGACGTTAGCACTTACTCACATGTTGAGTAGAACGCGGCTTAATGTGGTGATGGTGACCCACATCAACCATGCTAACGAAATTGACGATAGCCTGAAAACGGCTATGGCGCAGCTCAAGCAAGCTAGTGTGACACTGCTCAATCAGGGCGTACTGCTCCGTGGTGTAAATGATTCCGTCGATGCGTTGAAAAACCTCAGCAATGCACTCTTCGACGCAGGCATTCTTCCTTACTACCTGCACGTACTGGATAAGGTAAAAGGCGCAGCACATTTCCTTGTTAATGACGACGAGGCAAAAGTGCTGATGTCTGGACTTATCAAAGAAGTCTCAGGCTATCTAGTGCCGCGCCTGACCCGTGAGATCGGTGGTCGCGACAGTAAAACACCCTTAGATCTCCATTTAGAGTAAGTGGTTACCAACAAAAAACCATTTGCTTAGCAATCAGTTACAGGCAATGATGAAAAGTCCCCCTGGCATAACCAAGGAGTGACCATGCCTGTAACTGTTCGTCCCGCAGAACCCCGCGATATTCCCGCTATTCAACAACTCTATTCCTGCCCCAATGCGCAGGCTGGCACATTACAACTGCCTCTCCCTTCGTTGGCTCTATGGGAAAAACGGCTCAGCAACCTGCCGGATGACGTTTACTGCCTGGTTGCCGAAGAAGACGGCAAGGTTGTCGGTCAGTTAGGCTTTGAAGCTAACCGACGGGCTCGCAGACGCCATGTTGGTGAATTCGGAATGGCGGTGCATGATGACCACACCGGAAAAGGCGTCGCCAGTGCATTACTCAGCGCAATGGTAGATTTGGCTGACAACTGGCTGAATCTGCGCCGAATCGAGTTAACCGTCTATAGTGACAATGACGCCGCAATTGCCTTGTATCAGAAGTTTGGTTTTAGGCAGGAAGGTGTGGCAGTTGATTACGCCTTTCGAAATGGAAAATACGTCGATGCACTGTTTATGGCGCGTCTTAACAAGCAATAATCCAGATGACAAAAGATCCGATCATCCGGATCTTTTATCTAGTCCATGAACTCAAGTTGATGAAGGTCGACAAGTGGACCCAATTCCAGTAAATCGACTTCATTTCGCTCTTCAATCCATTCTTTGATTGATTCTCTATCCTGCTCTGTCGCAGATCCATACCTAAGAGCAGAACCAATAACCAACTCGATATTACTCATACCACCACCGCCGACAAGTAAATGTCGCGACTCAGCAAAGTCTGCAAGGGACTCTATGAAGGTATCCAACTCGTCGTCGCTGTCTGTATTTAGCTTCAGACTAATCAAAAAGCCAAAAACCGCAAATTCATCCAGATACAGTTTCTTTCTCAATCGCTTAGAACGTTGTGATGGCATAGCTTAGGTTCCTGTCGGATAACAAGTGCTGACAGTGTAAAAGCAAGTCTAGAAGTTGTCGGTAGCAAATTTGAAAAAACGGGAGCGATGGTGAATTTGAAAATGCACAGACGCAAAAAAGCCCTGACCAGATGGTCAGGGCTTTTTCTGCTTTTTGTCTTCACTTTTTAAAAAGTGAAAGAAAATTAGAAGCCTGGCGATGTCCTACTCTCACATGGGGAGACCCCACACTACCATCGGCGCTGTTACGTTTCACTACTGAGTTCGGCATGGAGTCAGGTGGGTCCATAACGCTATGGTCGCCAAGCAAATTCGTTAAAATCAGGAAAGCTGTGTTTTGTTCTTAGTTCTCAGTACACATTCAATGTTCTTTTCGAGTCCGTCAAAACCCCTTGGGTGTTGTATGGTTAAGCCTCACGGGCAATTAGTATCAGTTAGCTCAACGCCTCACAGCGCTTACACACCTGACCTATCTACGTCGTAGTCTCCAACAACCCTTTAGAGAGCTTATAGCTCTAGGGATGACTCATCTTGAGGCTCGCTTCCCGCTTAGATGCTTTCAGCGGTTATCGATTCCGAACTTAGCTACCGGGCA